>QIBA01000043.1 GCA_003225175.1 Acidobacteriota bacterium | reverse complement strand
CTGGTGAGCTGCCTGTTTGAATGCGCGAGAGATCATTAGACAAATTAGTACGTCATAAAAATTACACCTACCTGAATTGACGCTCGTCCCTGATCTTCTGTCGCCATACGCCTACTGCGCTTGCTGTCTCTGAATTGCTGTGCTCAAGCTGCTCATAAAAAACGTGATTTTTGATGGGCAGGTGGGATATAAATCATTCGCTTCTGCAGCACTCAAATCCTCGAACCGGTGGGGCGAATATGAGAACACGGATCTTTTTGTTGTCGGCGTCGCTAATAGTGGTTTGCGTGTGTTGGGGGCAAGTGAACAACGCGAGCCTCACTGGTCTGGTAACTGATCCTTCCGGGGCGGTGGTTGTCGGGGCAAAGGTGACGCTTACCAACACAGCTACGAACGTGGAACAGGCCACTACGACCACGGCAAGCGGATATTACGATTTTCCCGTCGTGCAGGTGGGCAGGTATAGGCTCAAAGTTGAGCACCAGAATTTTCAGACAGGCGTTTCCGATGTCACTCTCGAGGTAGGGGAACACGGACGGCAAAACGTTCCGCTCAAGATCGGCTCTTCGCTTGAGACGGTAACGGTCGAGAGCGCGGTGCCTCTGCTGGATACGCAGGACGCCTCACCCGGCGAAGCTGTCGAGAACAAGCTTATCAATACCGCGCCGCTTAGCGCCCGCAATTGGGACGACCTACTGGGGCTGGTTCCCGGAGTGCAAGCTGATCGCTATACCGAACAGGGGGGCGGCACGGCTGCCGGTCGTACGGGAGGAGCCAACGTCCACGGGGTTCGATCACTGCAAAACAACTTTGTGCTCGATGGGGTTGACAACAATTCCTTTTCGGAAAACGTGCAGGAGTTAACCACCCAGATCATCCGGCCTTCCGTAGATGCCATCCAGGAGTTCAAGGTCTCGACCAACCCGTATTCCGCCGAGAATGGGCGCAGCCCAGGATCACTCATCAGCGTCACTACCAAGAACGGTACCAATACATTTCATGGCGGCGTGTACGAGTACTTGCGCAACCGCATCTTCGATGCCAATGACTACTTCACCAATCGCGCGGGACGAGCCAAGCCGGAAAAGGTGCAAAACCAGTTTGGCGGTCTGATCGGCGGACCGGTGATAAAAAATAAGGCGTTCTTCTTCTTTAATTACGAGGGCACCCGCATCCGTACTGGCCGTTTCTACCAGGCGAGTGTGCCAACCGTGAACGAACGGCTGGGCAACTTCTCAGCAGCTGCTGGTACGGCGAACCGCGTCACTTATGCCCAGATTTTCGACAACGTTGGGTCGTGCATCCCGAAGGTAAACGGCGTCGCTCAGCCATTCCCGAATAATCAAATCCCTTCTTCTTGCATCGATGCAGCGTCAGCCAAGATCCTGGGGCTGGTTCCCGGATCGAACTTTACTCCGGCGAGCGGCCCGTTGAACGCGAATGACTTTGTCAATACCCGCACTCTCTCGGACGATGGCAACAGCTACACCGGACGCTTCGATTGGAACCCGACGCAGGCCAATAACCTTTGGGTCCGCTACAGCAATACGCACCGCCTGCGCTATGTCCCAGGTACCTTCGGCGGGATTCTTGACGGCACAAGCACGTCGGCTGCCGGTCGGTTGACTATGAATGCCGCCAGCGCTTCGATTGGTTGGAATCACCTGTTTGGTCCCACGCTGGTAAATGAATTTCGCATCGGTTGGGGACGCGATTGGTCCCATGGCGTACAAGATCCTTTCGGCTTGAACAAGGAATCGGACTTTATCCAGGGCGTTGCCGATAATCCTCTATATAACGGTGGAATTCCCCGCATCGCCATCAGCGCCCGCGGCGGCACACAAAGCAACACCACCAGCACTCTAAGTGGAGTTGATAATTGGGGCTCGCCTGACTTTCTACCCAAGCAGCAGTTCACCAATCAATTTCAGTGGATGGATACGATCGATCTCACCAGAGATAAGCACCAGCTTCGCTTTGGCGTAGATGCCCGTCTGCCGATGCGTAACATTTTTCTCGATGTGCCCGCGATGCGCGGCCGCATGAGCTTCGATGGCGCGCGTACCAGTAACGGCACCACTACCACCGGAATTAGTGTGGCCGACTTCCTGCTCGGATATGTGCAATCTGCCGAACTGGCGAATCCGCTGATGTCGGATGCGCGGCTCTGGATGCTTTCAGAGTTCGTGCAGGATGACTGGAAAATATTCCCGAAACTGACCCTGAATCTGGGTCTCCGCTACGACTATGCAACCTGGCCCTACAGCGGCAATGATCACATGCTGAACGTTCTCAATCCGAATCAGGCTGCAGTGAACGCGACCGCAACTTTGTTCTGCGCGGGATCGAGTCAGCCGGCGCCGTGCTCTCCCGCGGCCTCGCCTTTCGGCCGCACGCTGGTGAAGCCCGACAAGAACAATTTCGCGCCACGCGTCGGCATCGCCTGGCAAGTTACACCCAATACCGTGGTGCGCACGGGCTACGGGCGCTTCTATATGCTTTTCGAGCGCGCCGGAAGCGAAGATCAGATGTACTTGAACCCGCCATATCTGGTGGATAAAGCCGTGAGCGCACCTTCCACCAGCACCACAGCCAACAACATGCGCGTGGCCACTGGCTTCAATCTGTCGCTCGATCCCAGCGCCCTGAACCTGACGCAGATCCGCTTCCGCACCGTGAATCCGAACAACGTGCAGCCAGAAGTTGATCAGTGGAACCTTGGCATCGAGCACGGATTGCCTGGCGGGGTTGTAGCCACAGCGGAGTACGTCGGCACAAAAGGAACCCATCTTTCCGTCCTGATGAATCTGAATCAGCAGTACTTCGACTCGCAGGGGCGCGCGTGTGTCGCGGTTGGCACTGCCTCGCCCAATTGTCCCAATCTGGGAGCTCCCGGAACGGGCATTTTGCCCTACCTCGAATACCAAAACCTGGGCGCGATCGAGTGGCGTAACAACGCCGGAAACTCTACCTATCATGGCTTGGAGCTGAGCGCCAACAAGCGCTTCAGTCATGGGCTTTCATTCACCTCCTCTTACACCTGGTCGCATTCCATTGACACCTCTATGGAGCAGTTGTTCGGCGGGGGCTCGAACACGTTTTTGCAGAATATGCACGATCTGCGACAGTGGCGGGGAAACAGCGACTTCGATGTTCGTCATCGGCTGGTCTTCAGTTATGTGTACGAACTTCCATTTGGCCCAGGACATAAACTCGCCAGCAGCGGCCCGCTGTCGCACCTCGTCAGAGAGTGGCACGCCAGCAGCATCACCTCCATACATACAGGCCGGCCTTTCACCATTTTCTCAGGCAACAACAACAGCCTGGTGCAGGTTGGGGGTCAGCTTGGCAGCGCATTAGGTGATTGCCTGCGGGGCTCGGTCTCTGGAGGTGTCTCTGAGGACCGTTTAGGGAACGGTCCAGCATTCTTCGATGTCACGGCGTTCGCGGTGCCAAGCGCCGCCAGCCCTACGGGTACGGGAACTGTGCCGCGCCTGGGCACATGTCCTCGAAATACTCTGTACGGACCGGGCCTAACCAACGTCGACTTCAGCTTGGGGCGCACCTTCGGCTACTTCGGCGAGGGCCGCAGCCTTGAGTTCCGCTGGGAGGCATTCAACCTGCTCAACACTCCTTACTTCGGCCTGCCGCAGCATGACGTATCGAGCTGTAGCTCGATCAATGGCGTTGCCGCGACGGCACCGAATCACTGTGGAAATTTCGGTAGGATTACGAGCCTGCAAGGAGATCCGCGAACGATGCAGTTCTCGCTACGATTCATGTTTTGACAGAACACAAGCTCTTCTCTCATTTCAACGTGGTGCCGGTTACTGCAAGAAACGTCTTTGGCTGGGTGGCCAAACCGGCGCCGAAGGCGCGTCATTTCCGTAGTCCATGTGCGATCCAGCCATGGATACCGAGATGCACAGCATTGCGAGCCCGTAGGGCGGAATTCTTAGCCGCGTGAATCTCGTTCGCATCGCCGGCATCCGCATGAATACCGCCCCTACGTGCTCGGGATCCAACCTGTACGCATTCCCATGGCTCGCCGCACATGGGCTACAAGAATCCCGCGCCTTCGCGCTTTCGTACGGCGACCAGGGACAGTCTAAGCCGATTGACACGGCAGTGCCTCAGCAATATATTGCATAGACATATATGGCAGCATCAATGCTGGATCGTGAACTGAAAAAGGGCAGCGCAGAACTGATGATCCTCTCGCTGGTGGAGGACCGGGCGCGGCATGGGTACGAGATCAGCAAGCTCATTGAGACGCGTTCAGGCGGGACGTTGCGCTTTAATGTCGCCTCTCTCTATCCCCTCCTTTATCGGCTGGAAGACCGCGGGTGGATTCAGGGACGCTGGACGGAAAAACCGGGCCAGCGGCGTCGTCGGTACTACAAATTGACCGCCTCTGGACGCAAGGTGCTGAGAGCGCAGCGCAATACCTGGCAATCGTTTGTCGCAGCTATGAGCCGGATTACGGGGTTGGAGAATGCCTGAATTCAGAGATGAAGTCAGAAAACGCCTGGCCTCGCTGAAGCTCGAAGCCACGCGCGAAGCGGCGATTGTTGAAGAGCTGGGCCAGCACCTGCAGGATCGCTACGCAGAGCTGAAGGCCCGAGGAGCTTCGGAGCAACAGGCATACGACACCGTTCTGGCCGAACTCGACGAGCGCGATCTGCTGACCAAAGGGCTACGGCGAATGCAGCGTCAGCCACGCTTTGAGCCCGTTCCTGCAGGCGGGCCGTGGCACGGAGGCTTCGTCGCCCATCTCGGTCAGGATTTGCGCTATGCCTTGCGGAGCTTGCGGCTCAGTTCGGGATTCGCTACCGTCGCGGTTTTGTCGCTCGCGCTGGGCATTGGAGCGAACACCGCGATCTTCCAGCTGCTGAACGCAGTGAGACTGCGCAGCCTGCCGGTAAGCAATGCAGAGGAGCTGGTATACCTGAAGCCCTCCAACAGCCACGGGCGGTCTGGAAATTTTCGCGGCAGCTTCCCTACGTTCACGAACCCGATTTGGGAACAGATTCGCGATCATCAGCAAGCATTTTCCGGGATCGCCGCATGGAACTCGACCAGCTTCAATCTCGCGACCGGCGGAAGGTCACGCATTGCCCGCGGGATTTACGTAAGCGGCGACTTCTTTAACATGCTCGGCATCCTGCCAACGGCTGGGCGGTTGATTTCGGCAGTTGACGATACGAAGGGCTGCGGCTTGCCGGGAGCGGTGATCAGCTTCCCATTTTGGCAACGTGAGTATGGCGGCAACGCGTCGGCTGTGGGCAGCAAGCTAACACTTGACGGACACCCAGCGGAGATCATCGGCGTGACTCCGGCCGGCTTTTATGGCATGGAGGTGGGAAACTCGTTTGATGTTGCCGTACCCGTCTGCAGCGAAGCCCTCATCGATGGCGAGTGGAAGGTCCTCGATCGTCGCGACGGATGGTGGCTGGCCATCGTGGGCCGCCTAAAACCAGGATGGACGCCGGCTAAAGCAACCGCACAGTTGGAGTCCATATCGCCGGGAATCTTTCAGGCGACTCTTCCGGATCGGTACAAGGAGAAAGAGGCGAAGCAGTTCCTGGCGTGGAAGTTGGCGGCCTATCCGGCGAGTGCTGGGATTTCTAACCTGCGCACGGAATACGAGCAGCCCTTGTGGATGCTGCTGGCCATCGCGGGAACTGTGTTGCTGATTGCCTGCGCCAATCTGGCGAACCTGATGTTTGCCAGAGCGAATGCACGCGAACGGGAAATCGCAGTGCGGCTGGCATTGGGCGCGTCGCGTACCCGACTGCTCCAGCAGTTGATGATGGAAAGCCTGCTCGTAGCCGCAATTGGGGCAGCGGCGGGGGTGGTGCTCGCGCAAGTTCTGACTCGAGTCTTGCTATCTTTCCTCACCACGCGCGGTGGACAAGTACAGCTGGATGTCACACTCGATTGGAGAGTGCTTGGCTTCAGCGGATTGGTCGCGTTGATCACGTGCCTCTTGTTCGGACTGACGCCGGCTATGCGAGCCACGGCTACCCCGCCCATTGTGGCAATGAAGGCCGGAGCACGCGGAGCGATCGGCGGGCGCGATCGACTCGGAATGCGTCGAGTGCTGGTGGTTGCGCAGGTGGCGCTGTCGATGGTGTTGCTGGTCGGCGCATTTCTGTTCGTGCGGAGCTTTCAAAAACTCGTCTCCGTTGATGCCGGTTTTCGGCAGACGGGAATCCTGGTGGCCGATCTTGATTTTACTCAGCTCAATATTCCCCTTGAGACAAGGAACAACTTTAAGCAGCAACTTGTAGATCGTTTACAGGCTCTTCCCGGAGTGGAATCTACTGCGGGAGTCTCCATCGTTCCGGTAAGTGGAAATGGATGGAATGATTCCGTCCACACCAACGCTTCGGGAGAAGAGCTGCAGGAAGTTTCCTGGTTTGATCGGGTTACTCCGGGATTCTTCAAGACGATGGGCACTCCGATTCTTCGCGGGCGCGACGTAAGCGTCTCTGACACGCTTAACTCTCCAGCGGTCGCAGTGGTGAATGAGACATTCGTACGAAAACTCTTTAAAGACAAAGATCCGCTGGGACAGACGTTCAAAGTGGACGAAGGCGCGGGCAAACCGGAATCGGTGTATCAGGTCGTAGGCGTTGTAAAAGACACGAAGTACCGCACGCTGCGCGAGGAATTGACCCCAATAGCTTTTGTCCCGCGCGGTCAGGACAAGCATCCTGACACGAGCTGCGCCATTGTCATGCGCTCCGACCTGCCGCTCGATTCGCTTACGACGGCGGTCGAGCATGCGGTGGGGGAGATTAATCCGGCAATCCTGATTCAGTTCACGGTATTAAAGACACAGATTCGCGATACGCTCGTTCGCGAACGGCTGATGGCATCGCTCTCCGGGTTCTTTGGAGTACTGGCTGCGGTACTTACGACGATCGGCCTTTATGGGCTGATCTCCTACATGGCCGTGCGCCGGCGCAACGAGATCGGCATTAGAATGGCCCTCGGGGCTGACCGGATGCGCGTGCTCAAACTCGTCATGGGGGAAGCGGTTGAACTGCTTGGCATCGGGCTCGTGGCCGGAGCGGCGCTCTCGTGGTGGGTGTCGCGCACCGCACGCAGCATGTTATTCGCAGTGAAGAACACTGACCCGGCTATCTTCGGCGCGGCTGTGGCATTGCTCGCCATTGTCGCCATGGCCGCAAGCTTTCTTCCAGCGCAAAAGGCCTCGCACTTGGATCCCTTGGAAGCTCTGCGAGAGGAATAAGCAAGCAGCCCCGTGGCCCAGCGCGTTGTCTGTTTCAGTTTGGCACTTCAAGAAATAGGGTGCCCCTCCTGACTCGATGTTCGCGTGATCAGCCCTGGTGTTCTTTCTTGTTCTCGATTTTTTCATTCGCCAATTCTGTTCGGAACCTAATTCGGCTGTGGTTATTGCGCCGTTTCTCGCCGAGGACAAAAATCAAGAGCGGAGTTCCGCACATTCTTGAATCCCACGCTTGCGAACGGCGCGCGCAAGGATGGGGGCATCCTTTACCCGGGAGTCTGACGCCAAAACCACAACGGGAAGGCCGAGTCACCCGCCTGGAGGGACTACCGATGCAAACTCTGACGAAGCGATTTTTAGTTCTCCTTGCCTGTACAGCCTTAACGTCCGTTCATGCCCAATCTGTGCCAGATCCGTTTTCAATCACCCTCGCTGCTAAAACTGCGACTGTAAAACGCGGTACTAGCGTTTGGGTGAAAATACAGCTCACGAATAATTCCGCTCAAGATCTCGACGAAAGCGGCACGATCAATGGTATGACAGGGGCTGATCCTAATCTTTCGTTCAAGGTCCGGGATGAAGACGGAAAGTTGAAACAGAAAAAGGTGCATAAACATCCGGAGCTAGCAAGCGGCAAGCCGATCAATCGCACGATAGCGCCAGGAGAAACACTTGAGGAGGAGCAAGACGTGAGTCGGTTGTTCGATATGACCGAGCCTGGCAGCTACGTAATTGAAGTATCTCGGCGCGCCTCGGATGCGCAAAAAGACAAATTGGTGAAGTCAAATACAATTACAGTGACTGTGCTCCCGTAGAAGAAAACTGGACCGCGATGGAAGCCGTTCCCGTTGTTTTCAATGAGACGTTCTGACTGCAATGGACAGCCGGACGGGCGGTGAACCCTTTCTCCCAGGTTCCGCGTTGACGGCAACTGAGACTCACTCAACTGCGCACAACGTGCTTCGCCAAGCCGGCGAGGCAGCCCTGCCAGCCATGCTCATGTTGGCTTCGAGTGGAAGCGTCGGGGATGTGCTCGTGGATCACAATCACTTCGGTGCCCTTCTCGCGTCGCTCGAAGCTTACCGTCACGATCTCCGGAGCCTGCGGCGTCGATTCAATTTGCCAGGTGTAGACCAGCCTGGTTGGCGGCTCCACAACGCGGTACTCGCCGGTAATCCAAACTTCTTTGCCGTCGGGAAGCCGATTCCCAATTCGGTATCTGCCTCCGACGCGCAAATCCACAGCCGCGCCGATGCAGATAACGCCTTGGGGCCCCCACCATTGTTTCAGGTGCTCCGGCTTAGTCCAGGCCGCGAACAGCCGCTCCGGCGTCGCGGCGATGGTTTTGCGCACTACCAGCCTCAAAGTCTCCCGCCGGCTTGCTGTCTCTTCGGGCACTGGCATCTCCGTTCGTTTGTCTATTCATGTTTGCTGTGTTCGACGTAGGCGACGAGCGAGTCGAGCGTCCCCTCCCAGAAGTGGCGATAGTGGTTGAGCCACTGCTGTATGCCGGCGAGCGGCTCCGCCCGCAATGAGCACCGGTGCACGCGGCCATCGACATTTCTTGCCACCAGACGAGCCTTTTCCAGCACGCGGATATGCCGCGAGACGGCCGGCAGTGACATGCGAAATGGCTCTGCCAATTCGGTGACCATCGCCGGACCATCGGCCAGCCTGGCCAGCAACGCTCGCCGCGTGCGATCGCCCAGAGCGTGGAAAACCGCGTCAAGCCTGGCGTCGGGCAAAGATCGTTTCATTTTCCTGGTTGACAACATACATCTGCTTCCCGTATAGGAATTAGATATTAAACAATCTTGTTAAATATTACCAGCGCGCCCAGTGGATCGAAGTTCAAGCGGAGCGCTCAGCATACGGAGGAATCCACGATGTCTTCTTTCTCAAGTCGCCGGGAATTTTCGCTGCGCATGGCGTCCGCCTGTTCGCTGCTTGGCCTTTCCGGATTGCCAGCGCTAGTCTCGCCCGCCTCGGCCTTCGCCGCCGAAGGCAACGAGATCTCCAGGCAGGAGGAAGCCATTCATCAAGAAGTGGCGTTCAAGGCAGCTCCTGACCGCGTGTACAAGGCGCTGACCGATCCATCACAGTTCAGCAAGATCAGCGAGCTCAGTATGCCGGGCGCGACCGCCAGCATCAGCAGCGAGGCCGGCGGAACATTTTCCTTGTTCAAAGGCCACATCACCGGACGCCATATCGAGCTCGTGCCGAATCAGCGCATCGTGCAGGCGTGGCGCGACGACGGCTGGGCGCCCGGCGTCTATTCCATCGCCAAATTCGAGCTGCATCAGTCGGGTGCGGGCACAGAACTCGTCTTCGACCATACCGGCTTTCCGCAAGGCAGCGCGCCCCACTTGGCAACCGGCTGGAAGAGTCATTACTGGGATCCCATGGCAAAGTTCCTGGCGCAGAGCAAGTAGAGAGTGCTGACTGCCTACGGCTGTTCTCGCCATAACATGGCCGCCGTTTCTGCCGAATACCAGCCGAAGTAGATTCCCGAAACGGAATAGGCGATGAAGAGCCGCGGAAACAAGAAACAACAGCAGGGCTGATCACGTTCAGAGCATCGTAATTTTTGCAGTTCCAGAATGAAACAGACAAACAGGCTCGGCTACTTGCGGGAGCTACGTGGAAGTGAACTGCTTCCGCTCTTGGTTCTTGTCTCTTGACTGAGTGTGCCCACAGCTCGCCCAGACAAACTCGAGCTTACAGAAGCTGTTTCAATTCCGACTCGAAGACATCGGTGTATTCGAAACCGATCACTTTCTTGCGCAGCACGCCTTTCCGATCGTAGAGCAGCGTTGTCGGCAGTCCTTCGAGGCCGCCAAAGTTTTGCAGAAGATCATCGGTCGCGACCACCAAGGGATAATGAACGCCCATCTTTTTCGCGAATCTGAGAGGATCTTCGGGGTCGGCCATCATGTTGGCTTTGAATCCGATTACCGCAAAACCTCTCGCGCCATAACGGTCTGCGAGTTTCTGATAACCGGGCATCTCCTTCTTGCAGGGCCCACACCACGTTGCCCAGAAGTCGATGAGCACAGCTTTGCCGCGAAGGTCGGCAGACGAGACTTCGCGTCCCTGCAGATCTTTTGCAGAGAACTCTGGCAGGCGCGAGCCAATCTCACCATCCGCAACTCTAACTTCGTTCGCTTGGAGCGGTTTCGCCGGATGATTGCATCCGGCGAAACCGCGAGGCAGAGCAACAGCAAGATAGATCGGGAAACTATTTCGCACTTAGATCCGTCCTTTGGGTGAAAACACGAATACGACAACGCGAGAGCGCAACTGGACGGAAGAAATCAGATTCTCAGAACGGAACTGGTTCGACTGTGATCGGGCGGCGGAGAAGCATCGATGATCCAGACACGTGCAAATCCTTGCTCGAAGATCGAATCAATGATTGGCGGGAGCGCAGCTGCAACCACAACGGGAGCGCTGGATGGTGCCTGCGACGTTGCTAATGCAGGTTGCGCAGTGGAGGCCGCACGCTTGCAGCAAGGGTGATCTGATTGCGACGAATCGTCGCATTGCCCACCCATGGATTTGCAGCAGGCGTGCTCCTCCGCGCTAAGAACCTCACCCGGAATCAGGCATCGCAGAGCAGGCGCAGCCGTCCATACGAACAACAAAACAACAACAAACGTGGAGCGCGCCTTTGCCATGGTGGTATGCAGCCGGGAAGCTCTGGAGCCGACGATCGGACTTGAACCGATGACCTGTCGATTACGAATCGACTGCTCTACCAGCTGAGCTACGTCGGCCCTCTGTTTCGATTTTATCGTTCACTGAACGGAATCGCCAAATAGCTGGGGAGCTTCGAGGCTACGCAGCTCGGAAGCTGCCCTTCCCGAAAAACGAAGACCCCAGCCTTGCGGCTGGGGTCTTCTGCGAGGGCCCCGGGCTTGAAGGTGCTCAGTTCACCTTGGCGGCTCGAGGAACTTCTTGAGGAATGTCTACCCCGGAGTGGTGTTGTTGCTTTACCACGTACATGCGGCGGTCGGCTTCGGCGAGCAGTTGTTCCGCGTCGCGTCCATCCTTGGGATAGTAGGCGGAGCCCACGCTCAGCGAGACGATCTCCTCACCCGTCACTTGTCTTCCTGCTTCGATGGCAAGCTGGTTGAAGTAGTAGGACTTTTCCAAGCTTGCTTCCGGAGCGAGTCCAGGAGCGACGATTACGAACTCGTCGCCGCCCATGCGCGCTACGTAATCATATTCGCGGCAAGACTCCTTCAACTTTTGTGCGAATACTCGGAGCAGACGATTGCCTTCCAAGTGTCCAAAGCGATCGTTCACCTGCTTGAATCCATCGAGGTCGCAAACAAGCACTGTGAGAGCTTCTTCGTGGCGGCGGCAACGGGACATCTCTCGATCCAGGTGCAGGAACAGCGAACGCGCATTGGGCAATCCGGTGAGGTAGTCGGTGGTTGCCGACGTCTCGGCCAGCCGGTACTTCAATGCGTTCTCGATGGACAATCCAAGCTTGGAGGCGATCGCCAGCAGAATGCGAAGGTGATCGTTAGTGAATGCGTCCTTTTCGGAGTGATACAAGGCCAGTACGCCCAGAACGCCCTGCAGTCCCTCAAGGGGCACTGCTAGCGCGGAACGGAGTGTGCTGAACTTAGTGTCGTCGGCCAGATATCCAGGTTCTACGGATGGATTGCCATTCACGATGGCCTTGCGGTTCTGCGCGACCCATCCAGAGAGACCTTGTCCCATCGGGATCTGCAATGATGAGAACAACCGGAAGTTGTCGCCGGTGACGAACTCAGGCACGAGTCGGTCTTCCTTCTTGCAGTAGATGGCAATCGAGTCGTAAGGAATCAGTCGCTTCAGGCGGACTGATAACACAGAGAGCGTCTCGTCGAGAGACAGCGAATTGCCGATCGTCTGGCTAAGCTCGAAAAGCATCTGCGCTTCCTGACGAGCGCTCGCGATCGATGACAGGAACTCGACTTGATGTGCCTTTTGCACAACCAATTGTTCGTCGTGCTTGGCTTCGTTGTGCTCGAGTCCAGCAGCAGGCGTGCCCTTTTCGACTTTGAGGTCCGTCGAGAGCTTCACCAGTGGATGATCCTGATCCTGCGCTTTCCGTTCCAGTTCCTGATAGTGCTTCTTCAGTTCGGCGACTACTACCGGATCGAAGCTGGTGCCTGCTTCCATCTCTACGTGCCGCATGGCTTCATCCAGCGGCAGCGCGCGGCGATATTGACGATCGGATGCGAGCGCGTCCAAGCAATCCACTGCAGCCAGAATGCGGGCTCCGATCGGAATCTCTTCTCCACGCAGGCCGAAGGGATATCCACTACCGTCCCACTTTTCGTGGTGAGCGCGCACGATAGGAACTACCGGATACGGGAACTGCACGCGTTGCAAAATCTCTGCCCCAACGATCGGGTGAATTTTCATCTTCTCGAATTCTTCCGGGGTCAACTTGCCGGGCTTAGAGATGATGTGTTCGGGCACCGCCAATTTGCCTATGTCGTGAAGTAATGAGGCCGCACGAAGCGCCTCGAGCTCTTCTTCAGAAACCTTCAGTTGTTTTGCAATTTCGACCGCATATACGCGTACACGCTTAAGGTGTTCATGCGTGGTGTGATCTTTGGCTTCAATCGCCAAGGCCAGCGCCTCAATGGTTCGCAAGTGCAGCGCAGCCATATCCTCAACGTGATTCTTCTCGTGCTCAAGGCGCTCGAGGTACAGGCGATACGAACGATAAATCCAGTACACGGCCGGGAAGGCGAGCAGCGATGTCTCCCATCCAGCATGCTGGTTAATGAGGTGTGCCAGTCCCGTCAATGCCGCGCCAAACAGATAGTAGGGGAAGCACCAGAAGTAGCATTCCTTCCAAGTCTTCGTGACTGGTTTGTGCTCAGTAAGCGAAATCACTCCCGCGATTGGAATCGTATTGGCTAGGAAGTACACGGAAGCCGCGACGACAAGCGATAGTGGAAGACTGTGCGCGAACCAGCGGCTGTTTACAAATTCGTACGATGAATATGCAGCCCCGATTGCGAGTGCGTTACCGCCCAGGTTGAACGTCAGATGAACAGGAGTTATTTTGCGGGACTTCCAGAGGCTTTGAGTAACGATGCCTGTGAGCCCAATGAGCAGCGTTTCCGGAAGATTCAGTTCGACGATACCGAGCAGGACGAAGAGAAAGTTAACCGACATCGTCCCATTCACGCCCGGCAAGCTGACCTTTAACCCGGACGCAACCGCCGCAATAACGATGTAAACAACCAGCCGCACCAGATCCTGGGCGTGCCAGTTGAGCATTCCATAGGCGAACACTGAGGCGCCTGAGAATGCAATCAAAGTGATGAATGCACCAGCCTTAAGTCGGTCTGCCTGCATTGAAAACCCTCGCGACCTGTTTGGGTGCATTTCTCCTGCCACGCGTACCTGTGCATAGAAAACTGACCTGCGGCCTTTATTTTGTGCTACTTAGATATGAGAACCGAAATGGAAATGCACAGCTTGAGACATATTGGCGCAGTGCGCCACCGCCAGTGAGACAGCATGTCTCGCAAGTACGCCAAGAAAGGTCGTACTTGGGCTAAAATCGACGAAAACTGGGCTCGGACGCCCTGAAAATAGGGCCTTTGCGCCCACGTTGTCAGGCCAAGTACCGCTTTCTATTTGGGTTGCGTCATCTACGCTGCTGGCCTACACTCCGGCCCAGAGCTTCGAAAGGCCACTTCTGTTGAGCAGTGAACCAGTAATTTTGGACTTGCCTGGCGTCCAGGCTGTCTTTCGCAGCGAGTCGATGAGACGACTGCTGCAAATGGTTGAGCGCGTGGCGCACCACAATGCCGCCGTGCTCATCGTCGGAGAAACGGGCACCGGAAAGGAATTGATCGCCCGCGCTTTGCATTTCCACTCGTTGCGCGGGGAACAGCCTTGGGTTGACGTGAATTGCGGGGCTCTTCCGGAACATCTCGTGGAAAGCGAACTTTTTGGATATGAAAAGGGAGCTTTTAGTGGCGCGGACGGTTCGAAGCCGGGCTTCTTTGAGCTGGCTTCCAAAGGAACCTTATTTCTAGATGAAGTCGGCGAACTGGAGCCCAAGCTTCAGGTCAAGCTGCTGCGGGTTCTCGATGGCGTGCCCTATTACCGCCTTGGGGGCACGAAAAAAGTCGTTGTGGATGTAAGGCTGATCGCGGCCACTAATCAGGAATTGGACAAAGCAGTAAGAGAAGGACGATTTCGCGGGGATCTATATCATAGATTGTCGCAATTTCAACTACGTGTACCCCCGCTGCGAGAGCGAAAAGAGGATATTGCACTGCTGGCGGAATATTTCCTGGCGGCAAACGATCCCGCAGCCGAGCTCTCGCCAGCCGCACTCGCTGCCCTTGAAGCTTACCGTTGGCCAGGAAATGTTCGCGAACTTCGTAACGTAATGGTTCGAGCGGGAGCATTGTGCTCAAACAAGGTTGTGCTTCCCGCAGATCTTCCGCCGGAAATTGAGCTCTCAAAACCACTGATAGGCAGAGCGGCTACGGTTCCTCCACGGATTGGGTCTATTCCGTTTTCTCCTGGTCCCCTGGCCCCTTCCGGTGGAGGCTTACGTGACATCAAGAAACAGCGCGTCCTCGAAGCCCTGGCACGCCACAGCGGGCATCAAGGTTTAGCTTCTGAGGAATTGGGAATCTCCCGTCGTACGCTCAGCCGCCAACTAAAGCAAATGCGTGAGGAATCACAGCAAGGCACAGATAGCCTTGGAGTTCTAAGCCAGCGGCAGCAGAACTACTTCCGCAGCACGCTCGAAGTGCCGGTAAGAGTGAAGACCTCCGATGGCCATGAGTTCACTGCGGAATCGACGAACGTCAGCCTGGGCGGGATCGCCTTGAACAAGGTTCCCCTCGAGGCGCAGAACGCTCTCGCCTTCTACCTTAATTTCAAAGTCCCGGGAATCGAGAACCCGGTGCAGGCCGAGTCCGAGATCGCCTGGTGCTCGCGTGACGGGCATGCCGGCATCAAGTTCGTGAAGATCGACGACAAGTCCGCGGCCGAGTTAAAGCGCTGGATCCTGCAAAAACAGCTCGAGGAGGGCTGGACTGCCCTAAAGTAACCCGCATATATGACCTAAGGTAATCCTCTTCGGTCGCATCACCTTAGATTTCGGACATCTTCGGCAGTACTTTGTTACGTACATCGAACGTTTCCCGAAACTGTCCGCCTCTTGCCCACAGAGTCCAACCCGCAGATGTTGCAGGGTGTGCCTGCGATTGTGCACAGCCCCGCACTCCAACGTCTCATGGCAACCGCCGAGCGGGTAGCCAAAACAAACGCTTCAGTATTAATCACTGGAGAGACCGGAAGCGGAAAAGAGATCATCGCGCGAGCGATCCATCATTTTTCTCTTCGGTGTAACAAGCCGCTCATAGACGTGAACTGCGGCGCTCTTCCCGAGCATCTGGTTGAGAGTGAACTGTTCGGATATGAGAAAGGCGCATTCAGCGGCGCAGACTCGCAAAAGGTAGGGTTCTTCGAGTTAGCTCACGAGGGCACATTATTTCTCGACGAAATCGGGGAACTTGAACCGCGAACACAGGTGAAGCTGCTGCGCGTTCTTGACGGAACTCCGTATTACCGTGTCGGAGGACTGAAAAAGGTTTCGGTTGATGCTCGGATCATTGCCGCGACAAGCCGTGATCTGGAAGATCAAGTGGCGAAGGGCGCCTTCCGCAACGATTTGTTTCATCGGCTGAACCAGATCCATTTGCATATTCCTCCATTGCGTGAACGCCGGGAAGACATTATTCCTCTCTCCAACTTCTTCTTACACGCCACGTATCCTCATCTGACATTTTGTGAAGAAGCAAAGCGCACGCTCGAGAACTATCACTGGTCCGGCAATGTTCGCGAGCTACGCAACGTAGTTCTCACCGCTGCGGTCTTCTGTCCCAGTGAGACGATCACCGCGCATGAACTGCCCAGTCACATTCAGGAGTTCCGACCACGATTTGATTCTTCGGAAGCTCCAATCGCCGCACCGCTCGACACGATGGAAAAGGATCTGATCCTTCGAGCACTCCGGGGAACAGCAGGTCACCAGCAGAAGGCCGCCAGAATTCTCGGCATCTCTCGCCGCACGCTAAGCCGCAAACTCCGTTCTTATTCTCTGCAAAAGGGCTAGACCGAAATGGAACAATGTAGTAGGGAGGGGCACCGCCTTCAGACGTGCGGGGAACAAGCAATAAGAATTTTTGGCTTTAGCCGCCGCGGTTCCGGTCCAAACGCGAATGCAGCCAACATCCAGTTCCACTCATGCGATCCAAAGCTAATCGCGGCGTCTAAAGCCGGATCGATTGGGCTCGTTTCTCCGGCAGGGCTAAAGCCGAGGCCCCTGCGTAATGCATAATGCGTCAGTACTTGCCATGTTCCCCACATGCATAAATACTGGACGTCAACTGCGCACACTGTCATATTCCGAGCGAGTGAGGTAGTGTCCGCGCGATGTCGTTGAAAGCAATCGCACGACAACTGATCACGATTCTGCTCACCGCTTTGCTAGGCGGCTTGTTAGGCGCTACGCTCGTTCGTCTTGCTCCAGGATTCGGTGTGCAGGAGAGCGACCTCAATGCGCAACTCTCGGCAGAAACCAGGCAGGCTCTTCACCAACAAGAAGCGCAGGAACGCAATGTGCTCTCGTATTACGGACACCACCTGGCAGAACTCGCGCATGGCGACCTCGGGTACTCCCGGTCTCTGAATCGTCCCGTTCTGGAACTACTGCGAGACCGATTCCCAGAGACCCTGCATTCGATCGCCATAGGCGTAGGAGGTGGTTGGCTACTGGGGATCGCATTCGCTTTGCCGGCAACCTGGAAGCAATCTCCCGTCTACAGCACAACAGCTGGACTGATCACGGGTCTGTTCCTGTGCATCCCTTCTGCGGCGCTGGCTCTCTTGTTTCTGGTCGCCGGATCACCGGGAAGAATCGCCATTGCCTTAGTTGTCTTTCCCAAGGTATTTCGCTTCTCGCGCAACCTCCTCATTAAAACCTATGCAATGCCGCATGTACTCACAGCTAAAGCACGTGGACTGAGCGGGCTTCGTATTCTCGGCTGGCATGTGCTGCCAAATATGGCAGCGCCGATGCTGGCCCTCGCTGGCGTCACAGTAAGTCTGGCACTGGGCGCAGCAATTCCGGTTGAGGTGGTTTGCGATTATCCCGGTTTGGGACAGCTTGCGTGGAGGTCCGCGCTGGCCCGCGACGTGCCTGTTCTTGTAAACCTTACGCTGATCATCGCCCTGGTGACGGTAACCGTAAACTCGTTCTCCGATCTGCTGACCCCTGCGGCTACGAGGGATGTGCTGTGACCGCTACTCGGTGGGCTGCTGTTGCGCTGCTGGCGGTCGTCTTCGTGGTAGCTTTGGCCGCCAACGTGATGGCCCCAGCGCCCTACGCAAAGCAATTCCGGCAGGACGTGAATCACCCGCCGGCCCAGCAATATCCGCTCGGTACGGACGAACTTGGACGCGATCGGCTATCGCGTCTTCTTTATGGCATGCGCATTTCCCTGCTTCTCGCTCCGGCTGCGGCATTGCTTTCGACTCTCCTCGCAGCCCTTATTGGCGGAGCTGGCGCTTATTTAGGTGGGTTTTGGGAGAGAGGCACCAAAGTCATGATCGATCTTTTTCTCAGCTTGCCATGGCTCTTTTTGCTCCTGACTGTGCGGGCGTTGTTGCCGTTAGATATTCCGGCGGTCACATCCGTCATTGTCACATTTGCTCTGCTCGGAGCATTGGGCTGGGCGGCATCGGCGCGCATCGTCGCCGCGACGGTACGCGACCTCCGAAACTCCGAGTTTGTGCTGCAAGCACGAGCCTCAGGATCTCCGCCCGTGCGGCTCCTCATTCGCCACGTACTCCCAAATGTGAAGCCGATTCTTATCGCCCAATTCTGGATCTCCGTTCCGCTCTTTATTCTTACAGAGGCTAATTTGGGAATGCTTGGACTGGGCGTAACCGAGCCATTGCCGTCTTGGGGAAACCTGCTGCGCGAACTCGAGAACTACGGCGCACTTGGCCATCGTCCCTGGCTTTGGGCGCCGCTGATTTCGCTGATTCTGGTGATGAGCTTGTTCCAGTTCATTCTCTCTGGCGAGGAGTACGCGTCCTAATGAAATGGGGTGATCGGGTCATTGGGTCATCGGTTGAAGTAAGTACAAAGGCCATGGGCGCGTTTTGCCTCTTTGTTGTAGCGATCGCCTTATATTTGACGGCATGCAGTCGTTCGGGCCAAAACAGCGGCGAGCTTCGCGTCGCAATCAAAGCCGATCCCAAGACCTTCAACCCATTGATGGCGGAGGACGATTCTTCTGACATAGTTCGCTATCTCACTGGCGGAGTGCTGATTCGCGTGAATCGCAAAACGCAGGAGAATGAGCCAGAATTAGCGAAGAGTTGGACGATCGATGAGAACGGCCGCCGCATTACTCTGAATCTGCGCCCAGGCATAAAGTTTTCCGACGGCAGTGACTTCAGCGCCGAGGACGTAGTCGCGACTCTTAAGGCGGCTCTGGATCCAAATCTGCATTCCCCGAAGGGCGACTCATTCCGTGCTGGAGGTACTGCAATCGTACAGGCGCACGGAAAAGATCAGCTGAGTATTGAGTTTGAACAGCCCATCGCCGGCATGGAGCGGCTGTTTGACGAAATCGCTATCTCCCCGGCTCGCATGGCCGGTCGAGCGGATTCAAATGTCGTTTTGGGACCATTCAGTGTGGGCGAGCAAAAAGCTGGAGAATACGTCCTGCTAAAGCGCAATCCACGGTATTGGAAGAAGGACGACTCAGGGCAGCAGCTTCCCTATTTAAGTGCGGTCCGCCTTTATGTGCTGTCCAACCGCGACACCGAACTCATAAGATTCAGGCAGGGCGACATTCAATTGATCAATGGCATGTCGCCCGATCTTTACGAGCAATTGCACAGCGAAGATCCAGGCGCAGCACGCGATCTTGGGCCCTCGGTCGAACCCGAAGAGCTCTGGTTCAATGAAGTCCGCAAATCTCCGCTCCCCGACTACAAGAAAAACTGGCTTCGCTCGCGCAAGTTCCGGTGCGCCATATCGATGGCCATCAATCGAGCCGATTTGGCGCGGGTAGCCCTCCGCGGGCATGCCACCCCTTCGATTGGAATAGTCAGTCCGGCGAATAGGTTCTGGTTCAATCAGAATTTGCAGCCAACCCCATACGATCCAAACGGAGCACTCGAACTGTTGAAGCAGGACGGGTTCCGAAAAGATGGCGATGTACTCAAGGACAATGCCGGCCATCCCGTGAGCTTCTCGCTCGTTACCAACGCCGGAAATAAACCGCGCGAACGCATGGGAAGCCTGATTCAGCAGGACCTGCAGCAGATTGGTGTTAGTGTGAACTTTGTTCCGCTGGACTTCCCTTCGATCATTGAACGGGTGACCAGGACCTTTAATTACGATGCAGTTCTGCTGGGGTTCACGAATGTCGACCTTGACCCAAATGGACAAATGAATGTGTGGCTCAGCTCTGCGGATCTGCACGAATGGAATCCCGCGCAGAAAACTCCTGAGACGCAATGGGAAGCTGAAATCGACAAGTACATGCGCGTGCAAGCGTCAACTTTGGATCGCAAGCGGCGAAAGCTAGCCTTCGACAAAGTGCAGGAAATCGCTACCGAGCAGAATCCGACGATTCATCTGGTTGACAAGAATGCGCTTGTAGCCGTATCGCCTAAGGTTAAAAATGCAGATCCGGTGGTCTTAACTCCGCAAACGTATTGGAACATCGAGTATCTTTCGCTAAGCAAATGAGTACGATGAAGACCAGAGAAGCAGATACCGAAATGGGAGCAAAGAACGCGATCCCGGAGCGCCGGGCGCCCTCGCCCGGTGAAAGGACAAAAGCTGAGTCCCCGAGGATCAGTGCCCCACTCCTTTCTTTATCACTCTCTGCTGATTACTCGCGCAAGCCAGGCGTGCTTCGCAATCTGCATTTGGAAATGCAGCCAGGAGAAATCCTCGGACTCGTAGGCGAAAGTGGGTCCGGTAAGAGCACGTTAGCCCTGAGTATCCTGCGTCTGCTTGATCTGAAAGGTGGACAAACATCCGGGAGCATCCAGCTTAAAGGACGCGAGCTCACAACCCTATCGGAATCAGAGATGCGGAGCATACGCGGCCGCGACATCGGACTCATTCTGCAAAGCCCCATGTCATCGCTAAATCCCGCTCTCAGAATTGGCACGCAGATGTATGAGACGTGGCGCGCACATCAGCCCGGCACCCGCAGAGAATGCATTCCCCGTTTTCTCGAAATCTTGCGCAGCCTGAATCTCGATGTGGAAGAAGCCTTCCTGAGTCGAAGACCGGCTCAGCTCAGCGTTGGCCAGGCCCAACGCGTCCTGATTGCAATGGCAGTGCTGCATCGCCCTTCACTTCTGCTTGCCGATGAATGCACCAGTTCGCTGGACTTAATCACGCAAAAAGAAGTACTGAACATCTTCCGTCAGCTCAGTCTAGAGATGGGAACAGGAATCCTTTTTATCTCTCATGACCTTTTAGCGGTTTCCTCCCTTTGTCATCGCATCGCCATCCTTCGCAATGGGGAGTTAGTCGAAGTTGGGCTCACCAGCGAAATCTTGAAGCATCCCTCCCATCCCTACACCCGACAATTGGTGGACGCTTTGCCGATTCCGGAGACCTCAGGAATATAAGTAGTTGCCAGCAAGGCGCCGATACTACACTGCCTGGCTGCTATTGCGGACCATGGCCGAAATTGACGCGGCAAAAGGACAACCTCATGAACCTCCTAACTTCTAAGTAACCGAAACCAAAATCGCTGAATCCAGGAGGACTTCACATTAATGCGAAAACTATTAACCTTCGCGGTGCTGCTGCTTGGCGTGACCTGGGCTGCGGCACAAGAGCAATCAAATCCGAGCACGAGTCCGAGTTCAAGCACAACCTCAAATCAAACCAGCTCCGGTCAGCCGGCTGCAGGAGACACCGGAAGTCAGGTGACAGTTGTAGGTTGTCTAAGCAGCTCGAATGGAAATTACACACTCACTTCAAGCGACGGCAAGACGTATCAACTCACAGGCGATACTGGACAGTTGAAGGAGCATGTCGGCCACAAGGTGCAGATCAAAGGAAATGTGTTGTCGTCAGCCCCCTCATCGGCGGCGACGAGCAGTAGCGCGAGTTCTGCGGCCTCTGGCACTGCCAATTCCAATGAATCAACCCTCAGCATTTCCTCAATGAAACACATCTCAGCAACCTGCAACAACAAACAATCCTCCTCCTCTTACTGACTCTCACGTTGCCTCCTTTTATGCCCAGCACAAAGCTGGACATTTTTGTGCCCAGCCGCTACCAAGTGGAAGGAGATCTCGCGATATATTGTTGCGGTATGCCCGTAATGATTTCACTGCTTCGCGGAGTCAACGTCGGCGGACACAACATGATCAAAATGGAAGCCCTTCGAACGCTCTACGAGTCTCTGGGCATGAAGGACGTACAAACTTACGTGCAAAGCGGCAATGTTGTCTTCCGGACAAGCGAAAATGACACCGCTAGGCTGACAAAGAAGATTCAGAATGGAATCGAGAAAACCTTTAGCTGTAAGCCAGAGATCATTCTTCGATCGACCAAGGAGCTCGAAGACGCTATCACAAGCAACCCATTCTCAAAGCGGCGCGATATTGAACCCGCCAAACTTCTCGTTCTTTTCCTCGCCGCCGACCCGAGCAAGCAGAGCTGCGAAAAGCTCCTCGCCATCAAAGCTGATCCCGAGGAGCTGAAACTGAACGGACGCGAGGTCTACATTTACTTTCCCAACGGCATGGGAAAAACCAAACTTCCATGGACGACGATTGAGAAAGTCCTGGGAACTCCCGGAACCGGCAGAAATTGGAACAGCGTGACCAAACTGTTGGAGATGGCGCGAAAGCTTGAAGATATATGAGTGATTAGGAGAACCACGCTAAAAGTGCCATGGACAGAAGTAGACGTATAAAACCTGCCGATCAGCGCTTTCTGGTCCCGCTCACAGGCACGAACTTAAGGCACACCGGCGAATCCACATGAAGTACCTGTCTGCTGGGAGTAAGCTTCCCTGTCTTTTCGTCAATACCGAAGATAACGATGTTGCCGCTGTCCTGATTCGCTACGAAGAGATGCGAGCCGGTAGGATCGATCTCGAAATTGCGCGGCTTCTTACCTTGGCTAGAAAAGTATCCGACCAGACTCAACGTTCCCCTCTTTTGGTCGATGGAAAACACGGCGATGCTGTCGTGACCGCGATTCGACGCGAAGAGAAACTTTCCGTTCGGATGGACTCTGATCTCGGCTGGATGATTCGTGCTCGAGAATTCCTTCGGAACCGTTGCGATGCTTTGCAACGGCTCCAGCGCACCCAGCTGTGGCTCGTATGAAAACACGTTGATTTTGGACTGCAATTCGTTAAGCACATAGACGAACCCGGCGTTTGGATGGAAATCCAAGTGGCGAGGGCCCGAACCAGGCTCTAGTTTCACGAACGCAGGACTGTTCGGGGAGATGCCGCCGTTCTTGTCAATGAAGCGATACACGAGCACTTTATCGATCCCGAGATCCGCAGCCATCACAAAGCGGTTCTCGGGAGTGATGCCAATCCAGTGCGCGTGAGGTCCTTCCTGCCTTTCCCGATCTAGTCCAGAGCCTGCGTGTTGGACAAAACTCACAGCTTCGCCCAAACTGCCGTCTTTCAACACCGGGAATACAGCAACGCTCCCACCGTAGTTCGCGACGAATACGTAGTTCCCGGATCGATCCAGTGACACATAGCAGGGATCGGTGCCTCGCGATGAAACTTCGTTCAGCTGTGACAACTTAGCGTTGCCTTGATTGATGGCAAACGCACTGACGGAGCCGCTGGCCTCTCCTTTGTATTTCTCCAGCTCGTTGACGGCGTACAAGAATCTGCCAGTTCGATCGATCGCCAGAAATGAGGGATTGGGAGTATCTGCAACGAGACCTAACGATATTAGCTTATTGGAGGCAGGCGCAAAACGGTAGGCGTAAATTCCCTTGCTCGCTTTTGCGGTGTATGTGCCAACGAACAGCACGTACTCGCCTATCTTGGTCTCCTGCGTCGAGCTCATGGCCAATATGGGAAACGCCAGAACAAGCAATCGTGTTATTCCTGTCATCGTTCTCAATACTGTCATGCCTCCTCAAAAGAAGGTCTGCACAACATCAATCACCCTATATTGCGAGTCCAGCACCGGCAAGTACCGCCATTTATCGAACGTCGTACAAGGATGCGAGATGTCGAAAGCAATCATGTCGCCTAGACGAATGTCGTCTCCCCCATCAATATGAAGAAAGGAATGCTGATCCATAATGCGAGTCAACTTCCAGCTTTCGGGAGCGGCCACTGGTACGGCTCCACCCGGACGGAAATGGAGAACTGGAACCGGCAGCCCGGCATCGAACGCAGCATCGCGTCTTCCGAAGTTGATAATGGCCTTTTCCCTTTCTGGAACGGACTGCACATAGCCCCAAATCTGCAGCGCCGGTTCCAGATTAGATCCCATATTCTTGGCTACCGTACTGCTATTTAGAATCCGCTGCTGCGCCGCGCGATACGCGCCGACATCATGCGTCACGTAACATCCCGGTCGCAGTATTAGCTCCTTCTCCTGCCCTATGTCCGCTTTACTGAATATCTCTGCGACCAGGTCATACCATGCTGAACCTGCGCCGGTGAGGATCACGGGACTGCGACCGAAGCGATTGTCCCGCGACAGTTCGCGGGCGACCTCGACGGTTCTCTCGAGCAACCGCCGGATCGCGGCCTCATCGCTCAAAACGCCTTCATAGACCTCCACGCCGCATAGCCGAAGCTGGCTCTTCCATCTGGCAAGAGCAGCGGTCGTCGCCTGAAGCTGCTCGTGGTCGCGAACGCCGGTGCGTCCATCCTCAGCTCCTACTTCGAGCAGAACATTCAATCTTTGCACGCGAGCCTTGAAGAAACTTCCCAGGAGTTCAACTTGAGCCGCCGAATCCACCAGGCAGAAGTAATCGAATTCGTCGTCTTCCAGCAGGCGGCTTACGATCTCGAGGTTTTGTCTGCCGATAAGCTCATTGGCCATCAGCACGCGACGCACGCCGTGCGAGTAAGCTACAAGTGTCTGATGAGCTGTCGCCAGCGTAATACCCCACGCGCCAGCTTGCATTTGGCGCGCGAACAGCTTCGGAGCCATTGTCGTTTTCCCGTGTGGCGCCAGCTTCGCGCAATAGCCGCTCGCAACCGCCTGCATCCACTGCAAGTTGTGTTGCAGCTTTTCTTCATACAGCACGGCTGTTGGCAGGCTCAGGTCTTCGCGCAGCAAGTTCCATCCAAATTTGGGAATATCAGCGCAAGCCAGAGGGGCATTCATCGCATTAAGTCCCTTATTCAAGGGATTAATCAGATTCAGCTCTTCGGCTGTTAATGGATATTGCACGCGTTCCTTTGTATGATTCATTGGCTTCATCCTTCTATATGCAGACGCAGTACTGCTCTTATTCCCGAGCTGATGGTAACTAATTCCAGCAGTCTTCGTCTTGCGGAGCTGACTTGCCCACCTGCGACACCCTGATTGGCAACGTACAAATTCTGGACGGAAGCGGTAACCAGCCTCGAGCAGGCGCGGTCGCGATTGAGGATAGCCGCATTCAAGCAGTTGGCGATGTCGATGGTTACTCAGCAAGAGAAAACATCGACGCTCACGGCCACGTGCTCGCTCCGGGATTTATCGATGTCCATACGCATGACGACCTCTACCTGATCCGGGCGCCGGAAATGCTCCCAAAGCTCTCGCAGGGAGTGACCACCGTAATCGTTGGGAATTGCGGTATCAGCGCCGCTCCGGTGCAACTATCCCGTAATTTTCCGGATCCGATGAATCTGCTCGGCGAGGAAGACGCATTCCGCTATCCCGCGTTTCCTGAATACGTATCGGCCGTTACTGCGGCCGAACCAGCGGTGAACGTCGCTGCGCTCGTCGGTCACACCGCTCTGCGAAACAACCACATGGACCTCCTTGACCGCGCTGCTACAGGAACTGAACTCGCGGCCATGCAGGACCAGCTGCGCGAGGCTCTCGACCATGGTGCGATTGGGTTGAGCACGGGATTGGCTTATTTGTCGGCATACTCCGCCTCGGCTGACGAAGTGCAAGGCTTGGCGAAGGTCTTGTCTAACGCAAGCGCGCTCTATACAACGCACTTACGCAACGAAAGCGACGGAGTCTTACAGGCGATGGACGAAGCCTTCCTTATCGGCAAGCACGCCAACGTTCCAGTAGTAGTTTCTCACTTGAAGTGTGCGGGCATTGACAACTGGGGAGGCAGTGGCGAAGTACTGCAATCACTCGAGAGAGCGCGAACAACCCAGCCAGTCGGCTGCGACTGCTATCCTTACGCCGCCAGCTCGAGCACCCTCGATCTCCGGCAAGTCGACGAGCGCGTGCTCATCACGATCACGTGGTCGACGCCCCATCCGGAAATCGCGGGGCGAAGTCTTGCTGAAATTGCGGAGGCTTGGGGAGTCACTCAGCTTGAGGCCGGGCGCAGATTGCAACCTGCAGGAGCGATCTATCACGGCATCTCCGAAGATGACGTGCGCGCGATCTTGAAGCATCCAGCGACCATGATCGGCTCCGACGGACTGCCCAATGATCCGTTGCCCCATCCGCGCCTGTGGGGCACATTTCCACGCGTACTCGGCCGCTACAGTCGCGAGCTACGATTGTTTTCGTTAAGCGAGGCTGTTCGCAAGATGACCAGTCTCCCGGCTAAAACCTTCCGCTTGAAACATCGAGGTTGGATACGCGAGGGCTATTTTGCTGATTTGGTACTGTTCGATGCTGAGCGGATCTGTGACATGGCCAGCTTCACCAATCCGGTGCAGGCATCAGCTGGCATCTATGGGGTCTGGGTGAACGGCGTTCTGTGTTACCGAAATGGAACACCTACTGGACAACGAGCTGGTAGGTTTCTGCTACGACAGTCGATCTCGTAAGGATGCTGCCAGCACCTTCGAAACAATCACGACTCTACCGCAACCGAGGGGAACTGAATGATTATTAAGCGTTATGGCGCCGAAGGCGCCAAAGGACCAGGAGGCCAGCATCTACCATTTGCGCGTGCAGTGCAGGCTAACGGGTGGCTTTACGTTTCCGGTCAGGTGCCGATGTTGGATGGCCGACTCATGGAAGGCAATATCGTAGCTCAGGCTCATCAGGCAATTCGCAATATTCTGGGAATCCTCAAAGAAGCAGGCTATGGTCCTGAACACCTGGTACGTTGCGGAGTCTGGCTCGATGATCCGCGGGATTTCCAAGTCTTCAATGAGGTGTTTCGAGAGTACTTCGGCGAAAACCCTCCGGCTCGAGCCACCGTCGTTTCCAGCATGGTGGTGGACTGCAAGGTCGAAATCGATGCCATCGCTTACAAAGCTCCGGTATCGGGAGAGGTGTGACTCTCTTCAAAGCCAATTAGACAATGACCGACCATCATGGCGCATCCCTGCTCCTGCTTGCATTCGTAGCAATTGTCATCCTCATCCTCCTGATCGCGCGTTTCAAACTGAATCCGTTTGTCGCACTGATGACGGTCTCGCTCGCGCTGGCCGCAGCGAGCGGAATGCCGCTTGCGACGATCGTCAAGTCCTTCGAGACAGGCGTCGGAGGCACGCTCGGGCACATCGCGATCGTAGTCGCACTCGGAACCATGTTGGGAAAGATGATGGCGGAGTCCGGCGGCGCCGAACGCATCGCTCTTACGCTCATCAGTGTCGCCGGAGAGAAACGCATTCATTGGGCGATGATGGCGGTTGGGCTCCTGGTCGGCTTGCCAGTGTTCTTCGAAGTCGGATTCGTCTTGCTGATTCCGATCGCCTTCAATGTTGCCCGTCGCACTGGCACATCGATGGTCTTAGTTGGGCTGCCGATGGTCGCAGGACTCTCTGTCGTGCACGGTCTCGTTCCACCTCATCCGGCCACGCTGCTGGCAGTTGCGGCCTACAAGGCCGACATCGGCCGCACCGTCCTTTACGCCTTGATAGTTGGGATTCCCACTGCGATCATCGCGGGCCCGCTCTATGCCAAATTCATTGCACCTCGCATTCGCATCGTAGGCGAAAATCCCATCGCCGCGCAGTTTGTCGAAACTGCTGCGAATCGCGACTTACCCAGCTTTAGTCTGACGCTATTCACGATTCTGCTACCGATCTTTCTCATGCTGATCGGCAGCTGGGCAGACAAGCTGGCCACGCCACACAGCCCATTCAACGAAGGTCTCCGCCTGCTTGGGGGTGCGGATATTGCGCTGCTCATTGCCGCGATGGTCAGCTTTGTCACTTTGGGAAAGCTGCGCGGCTTCTCTCGCGAAAGAATCTTGAAATTTACCGACGAGTGTCTCGCTCCCACTGCAACGATCACACTTCTGGTCGGAGCGGGCGGAGGCCTCGGGCGTATTCTGCAGGACAGTGGAACATCACAGGCGATCGTCGATCTCGCCCTGCGCGCTCATTTATCCATTCTGTTTTCCGCCTGGCTCGTTGCCGCGCTGGTACGCCTCGCGACCGGATCGGCAACTGTTGCGATGGCCATGGCGTCTGGAATTATCGCCCCAATCGCCGCTCATACGGGAGTCCGGCCGGAACTGCTGACTATCGCCACCGGAGCCGGTTCGCTGGTCTTCTCGCACGTCAACGATGGGGGCTTCTGGCTGGTAAAGGAGTACCTCAATATGAGCGTCGCCGACACTATGAAGAGCTGGTCCATCTGCGAAACCATCATCTCGGTGGTAGGTTTGCTCTTGACGATGGCTTTGTCGCTTATTTAATGGTTTATCCGTTAAACAGACGTTCTTCGCTCAGATCGAGTTCGCGCTCAAGCCGGCGGAGCACTGCATCGCTTATGCGCCGCTGATTGCGGAGGCGAACCGCCGTTTGTCTTTCTACCCTGAGCAGATCGCGTGAGATATCGATTGAGCGAGCATAGCGCGCCGATGCCGAATCGTTCTCAAGCCCTCCACCATCGCTCACCGTGGCCAAACGATGCCGATAATGATGTGCAAGGTCGTTGTAGACCTCGGCAAATTCTGAAACGTCCTTCGATCTGATTTCCTCGAGGTATGCGAGCGCAGCCTCCAGAATCAGTCGCCGCGCCTCTCTTTCTTCAGAATCCGCGCCCGAATCGCCGGCCAACCCGAGAGCGCGGATCACGGCAGGCAACGTGAGTCCCTGCAGAACAAGCGTCACGAGAATCACGCTGAAGGCCAAAAAGACAATCAAGTTCCGCTGCGGAAACGGACGATCCCCGAAAGTTTGCGGAAGGGCAATGGCGGCCGCGAGAGAGATAACGCCGCGCATGCCAGTCCATCCAACGATGAGAGCTTGCCGCAGCGTGAACATGTCCATTCTTTGTTGCAGAACATGTTTGCGGATCACATAAGCGAGCGAACCACCTGGAAAAATCCAGATTAGACGCAAAAGAATCAAGAGCGCGCTGAACAAAGCTCCGTAGAGAAACACTTCGCGGTGACTGTGCTCCCGAATCGCGTTCAAAACGTACGGGAGCTGCAATCCAAGCAAGACGAACACAAATCCGTTCAGGATAAAAGTGAGCGAATCCCAGACTGCCCATGCCTGCAATCGAACGCTGGCCGAGAAGAAATGTGAACTCATCCGACTGAGGTAGAGTCCGCAAGCCACTACGGCCAGCACGCCAGATGCCCGGAGCGAATCAGCGGTGAGGTATGCCACGTACGGAGTAAGGATGCTCAGCGCGATCTCGATCGGAGCATCATCGATGCGATGCTCGATCCAATCCACGACCACTCCTATGACTAACCCGATCGCAATCCCTGCGACTGTCAGGTAAGTAACGCGCAAAAAGCCCGAGATGATCGTGGGAGTTTGGTCCCCCGCGAGCAGTGCCAGGCCAAACTCGAGCGCGAGCAGCGAAGTCGCATCATTCACCAGGCTCTCGCCTTCGAGAATGTCGACAATACGCTTCGGTAGCCCGATGCGCTTGGCGATCGAAGTCGCGGCGATGGCATCCGTCGGAGCCACTACCGCGCCGAGAACCAAACCCATCCGCCAGTCGAATCCAGGAAGGAACCACGGCGCGGCGTAGGCAATCCCGAGTACGGTGAATGTAACCAACCCAAACGCCAATAGAAATATGCTCACCAGGTTGAACGAAAACTCCCGCCACGAGGTGAGCCACGCGGCCGAAAACAGGAGTGGAGGAAGAACAACGAAGAAGATCGCCTCGGGATTAAGCGAGAATCTGGGAATTCCCGGAATAAAACTAAGCAGCAGGCCGGCAACAACGAGCACAATTGGATACGGCGTATTTAGCCGTCGGGCCAGATCGCCGAAAATGACGACGAAGAGCAACAGTAGCAGGAGTACGATCTCAAGCGCATGAATTTCGCTGCCCTGCATCCGAGCCTCCATCTTCCAAAATACCGCAAGGCGTGCGTTTGTGACGGTCTCAGCTCGCTCCAGGCGGCAAGCCAACCAGGGATCCTAAAAAGATGAGAATGCACGGAAAGCAAACAGTAACATGAGAGTCGTGATACCCGAACGCGGCGAGTTTCCAGCACATTCATCCCTACTAAGCAAACTTCTTACACTTCGTTGACAGAACTCTGACATTCGTCTTGCTCCTGTTTGCTAGCCTTGCGCTCCTCGATGAGTCGCCGTCCGGCTATTCCACAACTCGAGTGGGGCAAATCAGGAGGAGTGTTGATGAAATTAAGAGTTTTCGCAGCTGTGGTGGCAAGCGCGCTGTTTACGACGAATGCCCTTGCCCAAACTATCTTCAGCGCCAAATTGGCTGGTCTGAGAGAAACCCCCATCGTGATCAGCGGAGCGGCTGGGCACGCGAAGATCACGATCAGCCATGATGAAAAATCGATCGACTACGAACTCACCTACAACGGCCTGGAGGGTAGTACCGGCACCGGTCGCACAGTCACCCAAGCCCACATTCACATCGGCCGACCCACTGTCGTAGGTGGCGTTTCTGTATTTTTCTGCGGCGGCGGGAATACCGAGGCGACAAAGAAGTTGTGTCCAGCATCCGCCGGCCCGGGTACGCCCAATGACGCAGTAACAGGAACGTGGAGAGCGGCCGACATTACCGGGCCCGCATCTCAGGGCGTAGAAGCCAATAATCCCAACGGTGAAGACGCTTTTGCGCGACTGGTGGGCGCGATCAAAGCGGGACTCTCTTACGCCAATGTGCACAGCTCGCGAAGTCCAGGGGGAGAGATTCGCGGACAACTCAAGCGCGAGCGTGACAACGACCACGACAATGACGACGACGATCGCTAGTTGACTCTCACGTTTCAGCGGGCATCCTGCGGGGATGCCCGCCGATTTTTCACATTAAGCTTGCCTGTCCAACAGAGAAGGCCATGCCAAGGTTGTGGAATGCGGTTCTGCTCTTCCTCGCGACCCTGGGAATTCCGGCCTCGAGCTCCCCGGGACCCTCCGGCGATCCGGGCAAGCCAGAGACCATCCAGATCGAGCATGCCTCAGCGACTTTCCAGGTTGGGACGAATATGCCGGGCCTGTTCGTTAAAGGTAAGTCCGACGCCTTGCTGGCTCGCGTCCAGCTACGCCGTAATGCTGATGGAGTGACGCTGGAGCGCATCGAGGCCCGACTCCCAGTCAAAACTCTCGCCACTGGCATAGCGTTGCGTGATCAGCACATGCGTGAGCATGTCTTTCGGACCCCAGATGGACAGACTCCCGACGTGAAATTCGAGGGCGAGGGTGTCTCCTGTCCTGGGATTGTCCCTGGCCGCGAGGCTAGCTGCAGGGTCTCAGGTACTTTGACTATTCGCGGTACACCACGAAGCTTCGTCGTCGTGTTGAAAATCCGTGAGGCTGCCGGCGCGCCTGTCTTCCGCGCTGGCGGCGATGGCATGGTCAAGCTCAGCGAATACGGCATCGACCAACCAACTCAATTCGGGGTCAAAACCGATAATGAAATTCGGCTCCACTTCGAATTTCCCGAGACTCCGGCCTCAGCTCTCGATACCCGGGCTGGACGACAGTAATGAGACCCTACATCTGCTGGGTCCTTGTACCTGGAGTTTGGGTGCTTTGGGCTTTTACTCGTCCGGCCAGGGCTCTTCCCACAATGGTTCGATTGGGATACAGCAATTGCGCTGTCTGCCACATTTCTCCCCAAGGCGGCGGCCTCCTCAACGCATATGGACGAAGCATTGATCAGGCACAGAGTCTGCGAGGAGGCGACTATCAGCCCTCGAACAACCGCTTTATCAGATGGCTGAGCTGGGGAGATCACATTACGCAGGATCTACGCTCCGTCACGCAAGAACAGATCAGCACCGCTACCGATGAACCCTTGATTGCCACGGTTCGTGCCCGGTTCCTTTACCGGAATGCGACCGAGTTGGGAAGAGGCTGGCGCATCTCAGCCGTCATTAACGGTGAAAACAGAAGTGCCAAGCGCCCAGATCTCAGCTATGAACCACCAGTAGAACCGAAAGACGTATATCTCACGAGCGCACTGATCTCGTATCGCCCCAAGGGCACGCTCGAATTTTCCGCTGGTCGCGACCCACTCCCAAGCGGAGTCAACAATCCCGATTTGAGTACATACATTCGCGCGCGAAACCGGTACGGATATTACGATGCACCGCTGCAGTTCAAAATGTTCTGGTGGGGCAAACACTACCAGATCGCACCATACGCATTTCGACCGAGTGGCGCCGAACCAACCCCTGCGAGAGAATCCGGCGCAGGTTCATTCGCCGAGTTCAGCTTGCTTGGGAAACACACAACCGTTTTAGGCGTCAACATTCTGCACGGCTCGGCCAGCGCCGTGCATCGCACGATGGTGGGACCTTATCTGCGCCTGGGTCTCGGAAAATGGGGTGTACTAGCTGAGCACGATATTACGAACCGGAGCCTCACAAATTCCACCACAAGCTTCCTGCAGCACGCCAGTTACGCGCAGCTCTTTTGGTATCCTCGCGAGTGGCTTCTAATCTCCACGATCGGCGAACAGTTGCAGACGCAAAGACCATTCCAGGAACACCTGCTCGCCGGCCGCTTCGAAGTGACCTCCAGATTTTCCAGTCACATCACCGTTGCGTTAACATCCCGCTTCCAGGAAAACATGATTTCCGGCCAATTCGCGCCCTCGATTGCCCTTCAGCTCGCGCTCAAGACGGTGGAATAATGGCTATCTGAGAGTGGATGATTAGCGGCTCAGATCATAACTCGTCACTGAGCATCCTCAATTCTCCTCACACCTTAACATCCGTGGCTCTGGCGCTGGATCGTGACCTCCGGCCCGCATTCTTGGTGAGTCCCGTTCCTGAGTCACTAAACCTGATCTTCCATGTGCAGCCAACTCAACTCGGTGAGAACTTTGATAAGGTATGCTCGCTCTATTTGAGCTCGAATGAGCAGGAATTATGGCCCCACGAAGAAATCTCCAATTTCGCGTTCTTACCTCGATGATCTTCCTCGTCGCAACCTTGGCACTAGGCCAAACCGGACTCCGGATCAAAATGGTGTCGCGTACAACCGGGGCTCATCATTTAATGGATGCCTCCGACCAAACGACCACGACTTATGTGCAAGGTCCTAACAGCCGTATTGAATGGCCAGTGTCTGGCCCTCGTCCGGGTCGCGCCGGTGCCAAAATGGTCGTTATCCAGCGCTGTGCGGATCATGTCATGTTCACGCTGAATCTCGATAATCAGGAATACAGTGAATTTCCCCGGCCAGGAGAATCTCCAAAGGACAATCTATTAAAGCAAGGTGAAGGCCCGCCGAATCTCTTTATCGAAAAGACGGTACGCGACACCGGGGAGACAAAGTCTGCCTTCGGCCACACCGCCCGGCACTACATTACGACGACAAAGCAGACTTCATCTCCCGAATTGGGCCTCGAACCCAGCGAGACCGTCGAAGACGCGTGGTATTTGGATATACCGGATCCGAGGACCTGCACGCCACGGTCGCATCCGGGAAGCGGTTTCATTGGAGTGGGCGTTGGGGGCGGGGGCAACGGCACTACTCCGGTTGAGAAGATTCGCCCTGAATTCAAATACTCAGGACCGGATCCTCAGGGCTTAATTCTGTCTTCGAAGAGAACGAACACAGCGATCCACGCCTTACAAACGGGAGAAAAGCAGAAAAATCAATTCACCACATCGACGGAAGTCGTAGACGTCTCGGAGGAGCACATAGATCCGAACCTATTCCAGGTTCCATCTGGATTCAAGAAAGTTAGCCAACTGAGCCATTAACCCAGTCATCTGGGACCACCTAATTGCTCGCTTTACGTGCTGGACCTTCAGACAGCAGCTATGCCTCGTTCGAATCCTGCATATCTGATCCGTGTCGCCGGAGCAATGCGGGAAGGTTCTGCGAGAAAGCAGAGCGTGGTACCACCATGTCGCATCCCGCTTCCTGGGCCTTTACCTTGAGGTCACCCTGAAGATGCGAAAGGAAGCCGACGATCGACGTTTGCTTTTTCAGCCTGTTTTTCAGTTTGGGAATCGTCGTGAGCGGTTTGGCGTTGGCGTTATTGAGATCGAAGATGATAAGCGATGGCTTGTCTTCATCGTCGCTCGTGAGCCGGTCGAGGGTCTCTTTTTCAGCTTTCGCGAATTCGACCTTGACTCCCAACTTGCGCGCCGTCTCCTGAATCTTGGCCAGGAAGAACAGGTCATCGATGAAGCAAACGATTCGAGTAGGCGAATCTGCTGCCTGAGCCGGCTCTACTGGAGCGCCGTTAGCCGGTTGTTGTAGACCGCCTCGCACCTGGCCACGGTAGCGACCATTTTGCGGGTACAGTTCATTGCCACCTCCCTGGGCATTGCGGTAGCTGTGATCCATGGGACCAACGAACTGTGGATTTCCGTGCCGTCGACGGCCACGGTTCTGTCCGCCTCCCTGACCGGGGCCACGCATTCCGTGCTGGGCACCGCCCTGCTGTTTCTGCTGTCCCTTGCCGCGGCGATGACGGCGATGTCCCCGGCTGCCGGGGTGCTGAGGCTGGTTAGGTCCTTGATTCATCGATATCCTGTAACGCTTCTTTTTTGAAAACTGAAGGCGCTCAGCCTTGTAGGCTCGCGCATGTACTCTGTCGGTTGGCCTTGCTAATGCGTTTTCCGTTAGAGCCGTATTCCTGAGAATGCTGGGATCCGTAACAAGCGGATGCCACCGAGTAACTTCGCTACTTTCACCTGCAAGCGGTCTCTAGTCAGAATGCGGAGCTCCAGCTTCGCTTTGAGTCTTAAGTTATGGAAATCGCTCGCGATCTATTTAGTGTTCCAGCGCGCTCCGGTTCGAGATTCAGCAGAATCAATTCGGAATTCCCGGCCGTTAGCGCGGGTGCCGGCACCTGGGTGTGCGGCATTCGGAAGACACTCAAATGGTAACCGGGGTCGGCTCTAGATGCAAGCGGAAATCAAACGAACCAGAAGAATCGGGTGATCGGGTCATCGGGCGATCGGGTGAAGTAAAGAAACGCGGCTGTCAGCTTCCAGCTGTTGGTTTTCGGCCGTAGGCTTTCTTGTGGAACCAACCAATGGGCTAATTGACTGAACACCGACAGACGAGACCCGAATGCCCGCCTTTACGTCACTCGACCACCCCGATGACCCGATCACCCGATTCTTCTACACTGTCTCGTGCCCCGCACATCGGTAACTGAGTATCTGTCCTATTTCTCACGCTATCAGCGTGACCATGCCTGCGTCTTTCCGCGCGGCTACAGAACCATCCGCTGGAGTTACGGCGAGCTGCTCGCAAGCGCGCAGCGCTTCGCAACGTTGCTTGAGGACCGTGGCGTTGGTAAAGGCGACCGGATCATGCTCTGGGGAGCCAACTGTGGCGAGTGGCTTGCTGCGTTTTGGGGAGCGCTGCTCCAAGGCGCAGTTGTGGTTCCCATGGATCGCACTGCCGCTCCGGAATTTGCCGCACGCGTTTATGAGCAAGTCGGCGCCAAGATGCTAGCGTCCTCTCGTGGCTTGGCACTTGCGAAGGAAGATTTCAGCCTGCACTTCGAAGATTTCAGTTCCCTTCCTTCTTCTCGGTGGCTTACGCCAGCTGCCTCCTCGAATGACGACGCAGTTCAGATTGTCTTTACTTCAGGCACTACCGGAGAACCGAAGGGGGTAGTGATCACCCATGCCAACATTCTCGCGAATCTCGAGCCCATCGAGCGCGAGATTCAGAAGTACTTGCGCTATGAGCGCATCTTCCATCCGCTACGCTTCTTGAATCTGCTGCCGCTCAGCCATGTATTCGGGCAGTTCATGGGAATCTTCGTTCCTCCCTTGATCGGCGCGACAGTGTTATTTCTCGAATCAATCAAACCATCGGAAGTCGTCAGCGTAACGCATGATGAGCGTGTCTCTGTCTTGATCACCGTGCCACGCTTGCTCGGATCGATGCGAGAGATGCTCGAAATTCAGCAGCGCGCCAGGATCGGGGAGCCGGCACTACGCGCACAAATGGAAAAAGCCGGCGCAGAACACTTTGCCTGGCGCTGGTGGCGATTCCGACGCCTTCATTCCCGATTCGGATGGAAATTCTGGGCGATCATCAGCGGCGGTGCAACCCTCGATCAGGATGACGAAGAGTTCTGGCGCCGACTAGGGTTCGCCGTTATTCAAGGATACGGGCTTACAGAAACGACTTCGCTAGTGAGCTTGAATCATCCCTTCAAGCTCGGTCGCGGATCGATAGGCAAAGCCTTGCCCGGACGCGAGATCAAACTCGACGAATCTGGCGAGATCCTTGTCCGTGGCGACAGTATCGCGAAGACCTATTGGGTGAATGGCAAGCCTGTTGCCGCGCACGAGGGCGACTGGTTTCGCACAGGCGACCTGGGTGCCTTGGACGAGACCGGCAATCTTTATTTCAAAGGGCGTAAGAAGAACGTAATCATCACCGCTGAGGGGATGAATGTCTATCCCGAGGACCTCGAAGCTGCGCTTCGCGCACAGCCGGCGATCCACGATTGCATGGTCATCGGTGTGGATCGCGGGGGAAACGCTGAACCGTGTGCAGTATTGGTCGTCAACGATGGGGCAGACGAGGCATCGCAAGCGGTGACCGAAGCCAACTCCAAAATGGGAGCTCACCAGCAAATTCGCAGCTGGGTTGTGTGGCCTGACTCAGATTTTCCGCGTACCTCTACGCAAAAGCCGCGGCAAGATCTAATCGCGGCTTATGCCCGAGCCGAACTGACGAGTTCCGCGAATGGCAAGGTTCCCAGAACAGCTTTAGAGGCCGCCATCGCCGGCTTGGGGCGGAAAGTTGTCGGTGACAACACAAAACTTGATGATGATCTAAACCTCAGTTCCGTTGACCGCGTGGACCTGCTCACGGTTCTTGAGCAGCGTTATCAGGTGGAGCTTGATGAGAGCCAGTTTGCCGAAGCGGCTACAGTCGCAGATATCGAACGCATTCTGCACCAGGCAAGTGCTGGGCCTCCAGAATCTCATCACTATTTTCCTCGCTGGGCACAGCTTGAGCTGGTGCGATGGATTCGCATTGCGATCTATTACCTGTTCACCTGGCCTGCAACCTTATTGATGGCAAAACCAACGGTCATCGGCAGCGAGCGATTGCGAAACGCCAAAGGTCCTCTGCTCTTCATCAGCAACCACGTTACGTACATCGACCCAGGACTGCTGATGTTCGCCATGCCCGCTCGCTACCGAAATCGTCTCGCCATTGCAATGCAAGGCGAAATGCTGACTGCAATGCGCAAACCACCGGGTAACATGAATGTCTTTCAGCATGCCATAGAGGTGATTTCGTATTGGCTGGTCACAGCGCTGTTTGATGTTTTCCCGCTCCCACAACGATCCGGCTTCCGTGAGAGCTTCGCCTTCGCCGGCGAGTCGGTGGACCGTGGATACAGCGTCCTGATCTTCCCCGAGGGCCGGCGCACAAACGATGGAGAAATGTCGCAATTCCGTGTGGGTATTGGAATTCTCGGGCAGACGCTGAGGATCCCAATTGTTCCTATGCGAATCGACGGCTTATTCCCGTTGAAGCAAGAAGATCGTAGCTTCGCGCGCAGAGGGGAAATTAAAGTGATTGTCGGGAGCCCTGCGGAGTTCCAGGATGGAACAAGCGAGGAGGCAATCGCTCGCAACTTGGAAGAACTTGTGAAAGCACTCCACTAAGAAATAGAAACTGTACTATCTGGAAACGATCGGCACCGGCAATCGACTTAGCCTTCGGCACGCTTCCTGTAGATCGGAATCGGTCTTGGCAAAGCAGAACCGCAGCAGATTTCTTCCTCCTCCGCTGAAAAACGCTTCTCCAGGAACGCTGGCAACGCCCGCATTTGCCAGCAGGTACATGGCCTTTTCTTTGCTGTTGCTTCCCGGAAGCGCTGACGCGTCCGCGAGCACATAGTAGGAGCCTTGCGGCCAGGAGGGAGCAAGACCAATCTGTTCCAGACTGGTACAGAGCAGATCCCGCTTGGCACGGTACTCCTTCGCTAATTCCTTGTAAAACTCTGGCTTGAGTTCATCCAGGCCAGCGGCCACTCCGTGCTGGAGCGGCGAAGGAGCACAAATGTACGCGAGATCGTGGAAGTAGCCGATGGACTGAGCCCAGCGTGCATCGCAAACGGCATATCCGATACGCCATCCCGTTATGCTGTAGGTTTTCGAGAATCCCGAAATGGTTATCGACCGCTCTGCCATTCCAGGCAATGAAGCCGGACTGACATGCTGGTTCTGGTCATAAAGAAAATATTCGTAGATCTCGTCTGTGATGACGAACAAATCGTTTTGTACCGCGATCTCAGCAATAAACTCGAGTTCCTCGCGCGTGAAGACTTTCCCCGACGGATTGGCCGGTGAGTTCAGGATAATTGCGCGCGTTTTCGGCGTAACGGCGTTCCGAAGTTGTTCGTGGCTGAAGATCCATTCTGGAGGATGCATAGTCACGTATACCGGCGTGCAATCCAGAGCGCGCAGCGTATTCACGTGATAACCGTAGTACGGCTCGAAGACGATCACTTCCTCTCCAGGATTCAGCAACGCCATGCAAGCCGAATAAAAGGCGCCAGTCGAGCCCGCCGTTACTACGACTTCCCGTTCCGGGTCAGCTTCAACATGGTTGTACTCGCGCATCTTGCGCGCGATCGCGCGGCGGAGATTAGCAACTCCATCCAGCCGCGTGTATGAGTTTTGCCGTGAATGAATGGCATCGACCGCGGCGCGCTGAACCGGTTCGGGAACCTCGGTGTCGCAGATTCCCTGGGCGAGATTGATGCCGCGCGCCTTCTCGCATTCCACTGACATGATGCGGATCTCGGATTGGGAAACTCCGGCCGCTTTTCTGCTCAATTCCAACATCAGTTTCCCTCAGCGAGATGCTATGCACCTACCGAATTCCGGCACCGGAATTGGAGCGCGTCATACCTGAATACGGCGGAAAGATGCCGAGCGTTCCCGAAATTAAGACGTGCACGCGCTGGCGGCGTTAGCTAAAGATGTACTCGGGCAGCTTTGGGAGGACGGTCGCGCCCTCCCAAGCGGATTTCGGCTACTTACGCGGCTGGCTCTCGGGAGGAACCATGCCATTCATGCGGAGATACTCGATGAGCTGGCCATAGTGATTGTTGCTGTGTCCAACCATGCTCACAGCGAGGGCCAGGCGAGTCACTTTGTTGTTTCCGAATGGGCTTTGAATCTCTTCAACCACATTTTGCTGATTGATGGTCTTGATCCCGCTGTGGCCTTTGGCAAAGGCAGCCTTCAGATAGTTGATAACGTCGTCTTTGGTCTTAACGTTCTTCGGGCCGTTCTCATCTGCTGTGGAAGCCCGCTTTTCGCCTAAGATCCCCGACCCCAACGCCTCCAGGTCATCACCAATGTGCTTCAACTGCTCGCCGAACGTGCGTACCGGAGTCGGAGTCTTGAAGTCTCCGGGAATGTTCGCCGTCGCCGGGGAGAAATCGTACTTGTCGGCGGGCACAGCTTCCGCCGCTCCCATTATGTTGCGTTCGATGCCGCTTAGCTGACGGTCCAGAACGGAGGCAATCGTTGGAGGCTCAGCCGGCTTCGCCGCGGCATTGGCTTGCGCGAAGGCAGCAACTGAGGATACGGAACACACGATAATAAAAATCGCAATCGCTCTAATGTTCTTCACAGTAGCTCTCCTGGACGAAAGTGGAAACCGAAAAGGATATCATCTGGGACTAACGGGCAGAGCTGTTGGGCAGTAGCGGCCACTCTCGGCGAGTGCGAGCGCGCATTAGATACGCCAGCGTTCCGAGAATGATCAGGATTACCGCAAGTATTACTTGTCGTTCGAAATTTTCTCGCATCAGAAGGATGTAAACGAATCCTGCCAGAGCAAGGAGCGCGGGCAGCGGATAGAGCCACATGCGAAACGGACGTTCATGCGACGGATCCCGTCCGCGGAAGATCATCACTCCTAACGCCTGCAGGATGAACTGCATCATGATGCGGATTACCACCAGCGCGGCGACCAGATCAGCCAATCGAAACATGCACAACACACACGTGAGAGCTCCCATGCACAGGAGCGCAGCGGAAGGGAAATTTCCACGTGGGTTCAACTTGCCGAATACCTGAAAGAAGTTCCCATCCAGCGCGGCGGCATATGGAATTCGCGATACGCCAAGCAGCACAGAAAAAATGGATGCAAAGGCAGTCCAGATGATCAGCACGGCGACGATCTGTCCAGCATGGGTGCCATAGAGCCGTTGCATCATGGTGGAAACCACATAAAATCGCGATTCACTAACAGCTGCCTGGTCCAGCTCACGCCAGGGCACCACTCCGAGAATGCTGACGTTCATTATGATGTAAATGGCCGCGACGATCTGAATCGCATAGAGAATTGCACGCGGAATCGTTCGTCCGGGATCGCGCACTTCCGCCCCGAGATAGCAGATGTTGTAGTAGCCCCAGTAATCGTAGGTCGCAATCAACATCGCCGAACCCATGCCAAGAAAGAATGCATGGTTCAGGTGAAACGCTCCCGGCGGAAAATCGAATGCGCGCGCCGAGTTGAAGTGCGCAATGCCTGCCCAGATGATCCAGGCAATCGCTCCGAAAACACCGGCAAGGAGCCAGGTCGAGATTCTTCCAACTACATCAACGCGACGATACGCTAACGTAATTGCCAACACGCAAGCCAGCACGGCAACGAGTGTGCCATTCGTTATCGTAATGCCCACACTGGAAAAGCGTGATCCACCGAATCCCAGATTGACACTGTGAGCCGCAATCACCCTTTGCAGCGATGGAAATATGAAGCCGGCGTACTGTGCAACTCCCACGCAGCCCGACGCCGCGGAGAGTGGCGCGCTCATCATCAATTGCCATACGTATAAGAACGATAACCATCTACCCACGCTGCGTGGTCCGTAGATCTCCTTCAGATACTCATACGATCCTCCGGCTCGGGGTAGCGCCGCTCCGAGTTCGGCCCAGACCATGCCATCGCACATCGCAAGCACAGCGCCAAAAATCCATCCCAGCATCGCCTGCGGTCCACCAGCAGCGTGGACGATCAGAGGAATGGTAATGAACGGCCCAATGCCGATCATCTCAATCACGTTGAGCGAGATTCCTTCGCGCAGACCGATCCCGCGAATCAGTCGTTGCTCCGAGCGAAGTTCCGTTTTCACGACGGAGACACGCGGCACGTGGTGAAATTCCCAAAGCCACCCACGAAGGTCAGGAAGGAGCACGAAGGAAGATCTAATGGATAAACCAGGCATCGGCTACAAACCTTCGGTTTTTTAGCCTTCGCATACCTTCGTGGTTTCATTAGCCCTGCGTTCTCCCTGACCCCGTGCCTTCGTGGTGAATCAATGGCTTGCGCTCCCAGCGCTCAGCAGATTCACGAATAGGCGAACAGCCCCGGGTACGCCCGCAGGTAGTTGGCGAAAGAATGCATAGCCGCTGTAGATATATGTGCCCTTCCCATACTGGGCAACGAGCAACCCACCCTTGAGTGGCTGCTCGCCGGGATCGTGGCTCTCGAGCAATGGGTGGAAATGCGAGTCCCAATCGCTCATAAAGTAGAGCCCTCGCTCCTGTACCCATCCGTCGAAGTCATGCATTGAGATCTTGTTGGGATAGTTCAGAATGGGATTCTGCGGTTCCAGAATTTCCACCGGCGCTTCCTCCACGGTGATGCGTCGATTACTATCAGTGGCAGGATACGGCGTGTAACGGCCTGCATTGAAGGCCCCCGTGCTCGAGTTGTATTGCAGAATGAGCGTTCCGCCCCCATTTACAAAATCGAGGAGTTTCCCGTTTTGAACCCTTATGTCTGTGCTGACGTCATAAGCCCGAATGCCTGTCACCAATGTATGAAAGCGCGACAGATCGATCCGCTTCAGATCTGAAGGAGCGATTACTTCCACGTTGATACCGAGCTGTTTCAGCGTGGCCGGAATTTCGTCGCCGGCTCCCATGATGTAGCCCACACGTAATCCAGGCGGAACATTCACACGAATCGCACTTACGTCGAGGCTCGCGGGACGATAGTAATAAAAAGTATCGAGATCTGGGCGGGTGACGACGTGGAATCCTTCGCTGAGCTGCTTGCCCAGATAATCAGCAACTGCTTTCAAATCGTAATGCTTTTCACCGTTGGCTTTGGGCGAAACCGCAAATTCGAGCTCGGCGACATCGCCTTCATGCTCGAGGTGAACCGGTCGATTATCCGGGTTGAGTGACCATCCGGCAGGAACGTCAAGGTGCAGGCTGCCATTCGCGGGAGTGGTCAGCTGGCTGCGAACGCGCACGAATACGTGAAAAGGCTCGCCCGCATCGGCCTTCACAATCTGAGACGTGTTGGAAAATTCCAGTGACAGCGCGGGAGCGATCGCCAACTCATGCTGTCCTTGTCCCGCAATGGGATCGATGTATTTGGCCATGGCGATGGCGCGAGCGACTCCCTCGCCCGCGGCGACGTTGTACACCGCATGAGCCTGCACCGGCCATGGCGGAAGCGCGAACGTTGAATACGCGGGATTGCTGAATTTGTCCACCGTTTCGGTGTATGCGTTGGAACGTCCCCAATAGGGTTTCGTGGGTTGAGCATCCTGAGGGATAGTTATGCGAAATTGGACGGAAGCCATATCGCCCGAGTGAAGAGGCTTGAGATCGCGCTTTACGATCTCCGAGGTGAAGCCATCGGGGACGTCAAGCATGATCTGTTCCGGCTCGACATCGGCCGTTCCACGGCTATAGAGACGCGCCGTGAGAGTGAACGTCTGAGCCGGCACTGCTGTCTGGAATGTTTGCTCCAGCCGGATGAAGCCTCCCTGCGAAGCTTCGGGAGGATCGACACTGAGATCGAGCAACACGCCCAAAGCCAGATTCGCTGCGCGCTCGAACTGGGTTTCTTTGGTTTTGAGATTCGTCAGTAATTCAAGCTTTTCTGCCGGTGTAAGGCTTGATTGATCTACTTGTTTAATCAAATCGCGGGTCAGCTTCAGGCCTTTGATGAGAGGTGCGCCGGCATCTGATGGATCGCGAGGTTTTGCCTTGTCCGCGGCTTCGTTCACGAGATCCTGCAGTGATTGCAAACTTTTCCGCAGAGCCGGCAGCTTGCTCTCGTCAGATCCCAGCCGGGAAGCCAATCCGGGAAGTGTGGTATCGATGCCCTCGAAGAAGTCCTTTTCGTGCTCCTCTCCTCCCGCCAGTACAGAATCCACTCGCTTGTAATATGTGAAGCGATGTCCGGGAGAGACACGGAAGCCACCTGTGCCTTGCGATGTCTGCCTCGCGAGTCCTTCAACGGCGAACTGCGTGTACGACTTTCCCAAAAGGGGAGAGTAAGTTCCGATGTCAAATCCTAAGGTTGAGCCTTCAGGGTCTCCAAAGTTGCCGACGTAGAGCTTCTTAGGCTGCCAGGACAGCAGGCCTTCCTTAATCTGCTCAGGAAAGCGATTGGGGTCCCCCGCTGCGCGAAATGCTTCGCGAGTCACGATGGCGGAAGCCTGATGATGCGCGTGTCCGTCGCGCGACGTTCCCGAAAAACGCGCAACCAGAACATCGGGCCGGAAGGTTCGGATCACGCGCACTAAATCGCCCAGTGCAACGTCGTGTCCGCCCCACTTTTCGAAGGTCTCTTCAGGAGTCTTTGAAAAGCCAAAATCGGCAACCCGAGTGAAACGCTGCTCAACGCCGTAGTACTCATCCGCCGCGAGGAGTTCTAGAGTACGAAGCACACCGAGCTCGTCAGAGAAGGCGTCGCCTGATTTATTTTGTCCGCCTTGTCCGCGCGTGAGGGAGCACAGCAGCGCGGTTGTTCCTTTGCCGCGTGACTGCAGCGTGAGCATGCCGCCGTCTTCGTCATCTGGATGCGCGGTTGTATGCATCAGGCGTGCAGTTGTTCGCAGCCGTTGCAGCTCCTGCTGCAACGCAATGTAACCTTGATCTTGTGCGAGAGCGGGTTTCTCCGCGCCAGCGGGAATCTGCAGGGCACCCACGAGAAGCGCCAGAAGAAAAGAGTGCAGGAATTGGGTAAGACTGCGCGAAAAACGAGGCGATCCGGTCGAAGTCATTCTGGTTCGTGAAGAGCTGTAGATTCCCCTGCTCGCAGCCCGGCTGCGTTTTGTTTGAAAAGCGGACTGAGCAGTATATCGGGCGGCAAAACAAAGACACCGTTGTTCAACGGTTCGGGATGGCGGAACGGGAGCAAAGTCAGGTGTAAGTAGATGATTTATGAATCGGTTAGGAGAATCGACTGACGTAGTTTCGGGGCTTGAGCGAGTCCGACATCGTGGCTTACGATTCGCTGAAGTCGATCATCACCGGGACCTTGCGGAAACCCTGCGTAGTAATAGCGAGATAGGCCAATCCAATCGCGAACCAGATGCCGCCAATGCTTTTTGCAAGCACATTCAGATTCCACCAGATCAGCGCGCAGAAGACGAAACCTATCAACGGAAGCAAAACATCGGCGAGGATCATCCTGCGATATCCCTCTCGAGGAGTCACCGCAAACTGCCAAAAGGTAGCCAAATTCACGCCCATAAACGCAAGAAAAGCTCCAAAATTGAGGAGTTCTCCAGCATGCTCGTAAGCATTGCCGATGTAATTGAGCACGACTGCGCCGAGAAAGCTCAAAGCGCCAATGATAAGGATGTTGTATGTCGGAGTGCTGCTCCCGGGACTCAAATAAGCGAAGACGCGACGCGGAAGCACGTTATCGCGTCCCATGCCGAAGAGCAGACGCGCCGCCCCAAGACCACCAGTCAGCGCACTACCAAAGGCAGCAAGAATCAGAATTAGCCCCATCCCATTGAAAAGATAGACTCCTCCGACCCGCCTGCACACGTCCATGAATGCCGTTTCCAGATTCGGGAATGCATGCCAGTCTGGCCAAACAAGCTGTGCGAGATACACCAGCAAGCCACCAAACAGTCCGGTAAAGAGGCAAACCAGAACAGTTGCCAACAGCACGTTGCGCTTGGGATTCTCTACATCTTCAGCCAAAGTGGTTACGCCGTCGAAGCCGATGTAAGTGAGAGCAGCGAAAGATGTTGCGCTCCAAATCCGGTGAGAATCGAAGGTGCGCGGATCATAAAAAGGCTGGATCGAAAAGAGGCCCGTAACACCCCTGGCGCTAAGTAAAAATCGGACTGCAAGCGCGATAAACAGCAGCACAACTGCGGACATAACGGCTAATAATGCTTTGTTTGCAACCGCCGATGAGCGGATTCCACGCAGGTTCAATAAGGTAATTATTCCGGCAATCATCGCCGCCCATACAAAGAATGGCACAGCGTGGACGTAGCGTTCATGCAGCGCAGTAGATATCCAAATCGTATTAATAAGGGGTTGGAGCAGGTAATCGAGGAACATCGCCCACCCCGCAAGGAACCCCAAATGCGGATTTAAGCCCCGTCCAACGTAGGTATAAGCCGATCCGGCGGCCGGATAAAGCGCTGCCATGCGCCCATAACTCACTGCCGTGATCATCATTGCGAACATTGCGATCAAAATAATCGTCGCAAAGTGCCCGTTTGAGAGCTTTTGCGCGACGCCATAAAGCGGAACTGGCGCGATTGGCTGGATCAAAACGATGCCATAGAACACCAGATCCCACAGGGTAAGAACGCGGCGAAGCTTTGGAACTGCTGCTGTTGAGTCGCTCATTAAGTGCCTTTTAGAGGTTTCCAGGCCGCAGATAATTACTTAGCAAGCGCCTTAATATTCCATCCATCCACACGAATTACCGGTACAACACCCCCCAAATCGCGCAATTTGACGACTGCAGTAAGCGTTCTGGACTCGCCTGGAAGCAGCGAAATGTAGTTGTCGTCCCACAAAATCGGCGCGATATCGTCGTCTCCGTGCCCGCGTTTGAGCTCTGTATGCACCAGGAAAGCGATGTTTGTGCCTATGTTATGGAGGGTTACGCGCACGATTTGCTCCTCATTACGACGCTCTAACTGACTATTCCACTCGACATTTGTGGCAGGTAAAGTCGCCAATGCGGTCATATCGGCGTACTTCGCGGGCGTTATGTACCAGTTAGATTTCTCCCAATCGAGCTCTTCCAGCGTCGCTGGAAGCCAGTAAAAGTTCGTGCTAACGCTCTTCCCTGCCATGTCTGTGAGCTCCAAACGCACGAAATAAGGCGCGTTTTGACTACTAATTTGCGGGATAGTGAGCACTCGGACCGCGCTATCGGCGTCAATATCGACGCTTCGCGAGTCACTAAACAGCTCTTTCGCGGCCAAATCGAACACTCTGACGCGCAGTTTAAGGCCTTTCTGCGCCTCATAAAGGCTGTTCACGACCACTACCGAGGCGTCATCGTACGAGTATTGCGCGTGAACTAGCTCGTTGGCCTTCTTGGCTCCAAAGTAACCCCCGCCGGGAACGAGGTAATAGTCATATAAATGCCAGATCACCGACGGCCAGGCGTTGTTGAGCATCCACTGAATTACTCCGGTCGACTTGTACTTATTGCGAGCGTAGGCCTCGAACATCGCGCGCTCGTCGTCATACGTCATCGCCTGCGCCTTCTTCTCGTAATCGGCCAGGGAAATTGGCGCCCCGTACGTGACCGTCATCGCGTTATCGAAGATATTGGTTTGCTTGAATTCGCCACCGCCGGCATGGAAATTCCAAACATCGTCATGCGGCCACAAGTTCTGTTTTGGGATAAATTTCTGCAGCGATGCAATCAGCGGCGGCGCCGGTCCGGGACTTGTCTCTGTATTGAAGCCGTAGGCTCCTCCCCACTGGCCGGGATCGCGCAACCAATAAGAAGGGGGAACATAGTCATACGGCCCGGACATCTTCACTCCGCTCGCTCCGGTAACCGTGGTCGGCTTTGCGCTGGCTGAAGATACATAAGGATTCGGCCAGTTTCGCTCCTTCAGCACCGCAAGATAATCCGATTCCACGTCCTCTGGCGGGGGATTATCACTGCCATAAAGCCACACCAACAGGCTGGGATGGCTGCGGAGGCGACTTAGCTGGCTAGCCAACGAAGCCTTCGAGATCTCGTGATCTTCCGGCTTCCATTTATCCCAGTGTTCCCAGTGATCGCAGCAGCACCAGCCCGCCATCACCAGAATCCCATAACGGTCCGCCAGATCAAAGAACTCATCGGTCTCCAGCTTGCCTTCAAGCCGAATCGTGTTCAGCCCCAGGTTGCGGACATGGCGCATCTCGTCCTGCATGCGCTCGCTGTTGACCCGCAGAAACATATCCGGCGACCAGCCACCACCGCGGATCAGGATCTTGCGGTGGTTAACGCGAAAGAGCTCATAGCCTTCCGGAGTCTTCTCCGCGGTGATCTCGCGAATACCGAACTTCCCGGTAGCCATGTCGGACGCCGAGTCTACGGTGCGAAAACGCAAGTTCACCGTTTCGAGGTTCTGCGGGCCCAGGGGATACGGCCACCACAGCTTCGGATTCTTCACGCGGAGTTGCGGGTACTGATCAGGCAGGAATGTGACGCTCTTGTGCTCATTCGCGGCCAGCGTTACCTGCTGCTCGACAGTTCCGATTCCCTCGAGGGTCGCTTCCAGCGTTCCAGATATTTCCCGATCCCCGGCATTCTGCACATCGCCGATCACGGTCAACTCAGCTGTGGTGAGCGAATCATCTGGAAAATGCGTGCTCACCATGGGATAACGAACAAAAACCGGTCCACTGAAGGTGAGATACACGGGACGCCAAAGGCCCATAGCTTTGTCCGCCGGCGCCGGATTCCAATCGACGAAGTTGATTCCCAAATCGGTCTCAGTCTGGGTGAATACTTCCACCGCAAGCGCGTTCTCACCTGTGTGGACCGCCTCGCGGAGGTTGAACTCATACGTGCGATACGCTCCCGCCACCTGCGTATTGTTGGCGATCTGCTTTCCGTTTAGCCAGATATTCGCACGGTAGTTGATGCCATCGAAGTGCAGCCAGATATTCTTTCCCTGATGCTGCGACCCAAGATGGAACTCGGTGCGATACCACCAGGAGCACTTGTACGGACTGTCGTCGGGCATCGGCAGCTCGGCAAAGAGTTTGCCGATGGGATAGGTAGTTCCTGGGATCGCCCGCAGATTCATGCCATAGAACGGATCAGGAAACATCTTCGCGTCCACCTGCGCGCCGAGGACCGTATGGGGAACCGTAGTGGCAAGCCAACTCTGCAGGTTGTATCCCGGCCGCGAGATCTTCTCGCCGCCATCAGTCAACTTGCACGCGGACTGAAGGTGCCAGTTCTTTTCCAGCGACACGCGCTGCGCCGAGGCTGGAGCTTCAGTGGAATCAGGAACGAAGGCGAACGATAGGGCACTGAGCAGTAAGACCCACAGGGCGAGGTTCTTCATGAGCAAACACAAAAGCTAACATGACTTGTTGCTCGATCCTCAAACTTCGGGCAAGGGCGCCTCAGGATAACGGCTTTAAGATCGTCTAACTCAGCTGCAACTGATCGCAGCGCAGGCAGGAAGGCTCACCTGGTTATGAACGCTCAGCGTGGAAGTTCGAAACGGAATGCCAAGCGGCCGGTAGGTTTCCGCCAAGACATCGGCAATGTCGTCGCAACTCTGGCGCGCCAGGGCCACGATCGATGGCCCGGAGCCGCCAAGGAAGACTCCGAGAAGATCGGGATGTGAGAGCTTGAGCGCAGCACTCAACCCAGGCACGATCGATTCTCTCGCCGGTTGGTGAAGGCGGTCGCAAAGCGCTTCCGCCAAATCCCCATCGTCGCCGCTCTGGATGGACTGCAGCAGGAGCAACACTCGCTGCATGTTGGCCACGGCATCTTTCAAACTCACTGACTGCGGCAGAGCCTGACGCGAGGTCTGCGTTGCCAGCCGGACCTCCGGAGTTAAGACAACCAGGCAGAGCGACTCCGGCCATGGAAGCGAGAAAGCAGATACGGAACCATCATCTTTTTGGCAGCAGACCGAGAGCCCACCAAGGAGCGCGGCGGCAGCATTGTCAGCGTGTCCTTCCAACTGCAAAGCCGCGGAGAGTAGTCGATTCTCATTTTGCTTACCAAAGAGAACTTCATAGAGACGAAATCCGGCGATGGTCGCGGCGGCGCTGCTGCCGAGTCCGGCACCCATGGGAATGTCGCTGCTGACGCTGATCTTTAGGGAAGGAAAATCGCCGTTATTCTGCGCCAGCTTGAAAAATGATGTTTCGATGCGATTCTCGCCGGGCGGAGTCTGCGATTCGAAATAGAACTCGAGCTTTCCACGTCTTGCGTTGCTAACCCCTACAATGCGAACTCTCAGGTAAAGCTGCACGGCTACCGCTAACGTATCGAGGCCGGGACCGAGGTTCGCAATCGATCCCGGCACACTAATTTCGACGCCTTCCAGGCAATCGCTCCACATCATGCTGATACCTCCGCTGCCAGCCGTTCACTGTGCGTCTTCAAGATGATGTCGGGATCCTTCAGAACGTGACCGGTGAGAACGGCGACGACTCTGTCGCGCTCGCCGATTTCTCCAGTTCGCCTGAGACGCCGGATGCCGGCGAGAGTAGTCGCGGAGGCGGGCTCGCATCCGATGCCGTCAAGCCCGATGACGGACTTTGCTTCGAGGATCTCCTCGTCGCTGACGTCGAGAACGTTGCCCTTCGTGAAATTGAGAGCGGTGAGAGCTTTGCGCCACGATCGTGGAGCGCCGATCGAAATGGCGCTGGCACAGGTCTTCGGATCGACAACCGTTTCAAGTTCACCGCTGCCGGCAGCCAGTGTTTTCACCAGCGCATTTGCACCTCGCGCTTGGACGATCACGAGCCGCGGCACGCGATCAATCAACCCTGCAGCAGAGAGCTCCCGAAGCGCCTTCCCAAATGCGGAAGAATTGCCCAGATTCCCTCCGGGAACAACAATGAAGTCGGGCGGATTCCAGTCGAGCTGTTCCATCAGCTCGAAGATCGTCGTCTTCTGACCCTCAACGCGGAATGGATTGATGGAGTTCAGGAAGTACTCTGACGAGCTCTTTTGCTCGGTCATCATTGCGAGAGCCTGGTCGAAGTTTCCTTCGACCTCAACGATCTCAGCGCCGTAATCGAGAGACTGAGCAACCTTGGCAGCCGAGAGTCTTCCTTTTGGCAAATAGACCCGAGCAGCGATACCCGCTCGAGCGGCATAGGCAGCCATGGAAGCCGCGGTGTTGCCCGTCGACGCGCAAGCTACGACCTTGGCTCCTCGCGCATGCGCTTCGGTCACCGCCACGGTCATTCCTAAATCTTTGAACGAGCCGGTTGGATTCCAACCCAGGTGCTTGAACCGCAAATTACTTAAGCCGGCGAATGCCGCTGTCTTGTTCCCGGCAATGAGCGGAGTATTTCCTTCGCCGAGCGAAACTATCTGCTCAACGGAGTAATCAGGCAGGAACTCTCGAAACCTCCAGACGCCGCTGCGATCCGCAGGATCGTTAGAAAGACGGCGATCGCGCCACAAGGCCCGAAGCTGCAGTGGATCAGGCCGAAAGCCATTGCAGCTAAGCTCCAGCAGGTCGCCACACTTGGGACAATCGAAAGCTGCAAAATCGCGGGGTAGCGATTCGCCACAGCGTTGATTACTGCATTGCAGTTGCATATCAGCGTCCGAAGATCTTCAGTTTGACGGGTTGTTCAACCAGGAATTCATAGCGCGCAATTTCGTTAAGAGCTGCCTCAAGCTTTGCGCTGCTGCACGGCTCAACCGTAACTACAAACGGTAAGTGGGCTTTGTCGTAACCCGGCTTCTGGAACACGGCGTCTACATTGATTTCAAACTTCGCGAGAACCGCAGCAATTGCCGCGACGATGCCGGGCCGGTCGCGGACGACGAACCGCAAGAAATATGGCGCGGTATATTCACCCGAGACAGGCAGGGCTCGCATCTTGCGAATTACTGGAGCTGAAGATGCAGAAGCAAGAGTTACGAGGTCTGAGATCACAGCAACCGCGGTCGCGTCGCCACCAGCACCTGGACCAGAGAACGCAGTGCTGCCTCCAAACTTGCCTTGGGTAAGAACCACGTTCTCACAGCCCTGCGCTCGGGCCAGCGGTGAACTCGCGGGAACCAGCATCGGCTCGACGGCGGCACAGCATCTGTCTCCTTCGAGCTCGGCGTGTCCAATCTGTCGGATGGTGCAGCCCAACTCCCGCGCGTATTCGAAATCAACTGGATCGACGCTGGAGATCGGCTGGCAAACAACCTCTTCGATCGCGATTTCCGTACGCAAAGCCACTCTCGCGAGGATTACGAGCTTGGCGCGAGTGTCATATCCGGCAATGTCGTCAGTGGGATCGGCTTCGGCGTAACCCAGCCGTTGCGCTTCCTCCAAAGCAACGCGAAAAGATTCTCCGCCTTCCATCTTGCTCAAGATGTAGTTGCAGGTGCCATTGAGAATGCCGCAAACAGATTGGAGCTCGTCGCCTGCGAGTCCGTGTTCAAGGGCAGTGATGACCGGAACTCCACCAGCTACGGAAGCGCCAAAGAGCAATTGGCAGTCGTGTTCCTGTGCGATCTCCAAAAGTTCTGCGCCATGGCGCGCAATCAGTTGTTTATTTGCCGTAACCACTGATCGGCCGGATTCCAGAATGGCTTCAACCCATTGCTTCGCGGGTTCTACACCTCCCATGACTTCGACGACAAACTCTGCGTCGCTCGCGAGTACATCGTCGATGTTCTCGGTCCACTGAACCTTGCGGTTCACCCAGGGAACACGCTTTCTCTCAACATTGCGGTTGAAGACCTGGCTGAGTTCCAGGGCAGCCACTCTTCCTTCCGACAAAATGCGAGCTACCGACTTGCCCACGGTCCCGAATCCAAGGATTGCTACCCTCCGTGAATTCAGCGACGCAACCAGGTGCGCGCTTTTCTCAATGAGTACGCTTTGGGTTGCCATGTCTCTATGCCTCCGCCTGGACTAACGCTGGCTCTTGCGACTTGTTCGGCGGAACCTGAGCCTCAGCTTGGCGAGCTGCAGGCTGGCGCGGGAACAACGCGGCATGCAGACAGCGCACAACCTTATCGGCATCTTCTTCGGCCACGACAAAGCTGAGATTCATGTCAGAGGCGCCGTGGAAGATCATCCTGAGGGGCAGGTCGGGGAGGGCATTCAGAGCACGGGCACAGATGGCAGGATTTCGCGCGACGTTGCGGCCAACGAGCGAGACCAGCGCGCTGCCATCGACGACGTTGACCGATGCCTTGTCTTCGAGAAATTCGCAAAGCGCGTCTGCCGAGCTGCGAGAGTTCAACAGCAAGGAAAGGTTCGAGCGCGACATCGCGGCGAGATCGACGAGGCATTTCTGCCGTTCGAGGGCATCGAAGATCGCGGAGGTGAGTTTTGCCTCGAGTCCCTGGCGTGCGAATACCTCTGCCAGAGTGATGCCGCGCTTACAGGCGACGGATCGAACCCGGCCTTCTTCACTCGGCTCTGCAACTTCCACGCGCGTCCCGCAGTTCTCCGGATGCCGCGAGTTAAGGACATAAACGGGAATGCCACGATTCACGGCAGGCTGCAGCGTCTTCGGATGCAATACTTTGGCTCCAAAATGCGCAAGTTCGGCGGCTTCATCAAAGCTGATGGATTCAATGTTTTGCGCGTCCGGACAAATGCGGGGATCGGCGGTCATCATTCCGTCTACATCGGTCCAGATCTCGATGGAATCGGCGTCGATGCTGGCGCCGAGAATCGATGCTGTGTAATCGGAGCCGCCGCGACCTAGCGTAGTGGGAATACCGTCCTCAGTTGATCCGATGAATCCGCCGAGCACGGGAACGCAGCCGCTCTGCACTCGCGGACGAATCTTGGTGGCTACGCGGGCTCTGATGAGATCCACCAGCGGCGCGGCATGCGAATAGTTCGCATCGGTGATCACGACATCGCAGGCATTCACGTGAACCGCGCGAAGACCTTCAGCGCGAAATGCTTCCGCAACCAGACGGCTCGACCAGCGTTCGCCAAAGCCGAGCAGCCGATCGAGGGTACGCGGAGTCAGCTCCTGAACGGCGAAGACGGCTTTGAGCAGAGCACCAGCCTCGTCAAAAAGCGGCCGCAGGTCGTTCTGCAAAAATGCTTCGCTCTTGTTCGAGAGCAATGCTCTAGCGGCTTCGCAATGGCGATCTTCGCAGACTTGAAGAAGCGATAACGCCTCCTCAACTTCGCCATCACGACTCAGCGCACCCATCCTCTGCAAGCCGTCGGTAACCCCGGCCAATGCACTGACGACGACCACAGGTTGGAGGTGAAGCCGTTCGCGCACGATTCTCGCGATGCGAGCGATGTTTTCCGCGCAAGCTACCGAGGTTCCGCCAAACTTCATTACCAGCATGGCAACTCCAGGTTCACAGTTCCGGGAAATAAAAAACCCACCGCCTTTTGGCGGTGGGTTTTGGTATCTCTAGAACTTATTAGTGCTTAGATATCCCCCTCCGCCGGTCGAGCAGTGGACATAATTGTCCCTGTTGTTGTCATCGACATGGTAATTCGGCGGGAGTTCATCAAAGTCTCGTCATCCTAGTGCACAATTCGCGAGCCGTCAAGTGCCGCTTCGTAACTGCCCGGCTTCCGGAGTGCTGGGTCTCGCGTACTGAAACCCGTAACCAGGATCAATAATCACGGTGTGTAAGACTAGATGCTTCGCGCAATCAGCATGGTAGAGACGCAGCATGCTGCGTCTCTACTGCCGAGGAGAAACCATGAGGGTCGTAGTGACTGGTGGCGCCGGCTATATCGGCGCAACCACCGTGCGGGCTCTGCTCGATAGCGGACATAAAGTAGTTGTCTACGACAACCTAAGCAAAGGATATGCCGAGGCACTTCCTGCAGAGGCGAAGCTCGTTAGGGGAGAGATCGCTGACCGCGCTCAGCTCGATGCCGTCTTTCGCGAACATCGTCCCGAAGCGGTGCTCCATTTCGCCGCACTCATCGAAGCCGGCGAATCGATGCAGGTCCCAGAACGGTATTTTCGGAACAATTCCGCCTCCACTCTCACGCTCCTCGAGGCAATGTTGGCTCATGGCGTAGGGAAATTCATTTTTTCTTCTACGGCGGCGCTCTATGGCAATCCGAAGCGAGTTCCAATCCAGGAAGATGACGAGCTACAGCCTACCAACGTCTATGGCGAGTCCAAGCTGCTGGTGGAGCAGATGCTTACCTGGTTCCATCGCATCCACGGCCTGCGTTACGCGAGTTTGCGGTACTTCAATGCCGCCGGTTCGGACGGACGCACCGGTGAGCTGCACAATCCTGAATCACACTTGATTCCGTTGATACTTCAGGCGGCCTCGGGAAAACGGGAACAGATCTCGATCTTCGGGACGGACTATCCGACCAAAGATGGAACCTGCATTCGTGATTACATCCACGTGAGCGATCTTGCCGACGCTCATGTCCTGGCCCTGGAAGCTCTCGGCTCGCGCGATCGGCTCATCTACAACCTGGGAAGTGGGACTGGGTTCTCCGTGCGCGAAGTCATCGAGTCCGCTCGGCGGGTCACCGGGAAACCAATCAGGGAGGTCGAAACCGGACGGCGTCCTGGCGATCCGGCGGTGCTGGTTGCCAGCTCGGAAAAAATCAAGCGAGAACTCGGATGGAAACCCAAACGCCCGAAGCTCGACGACATTGTTGCCAGCGCCTGGGAGTGGATGCAGCAACATCCTCAAGGGTATGCCGAACTCGCCGGCGCGAGATCCTCTTAGGCCGATGGACATCGAGGCTCTGCAGAGAGACTTCCGCAAACTCTATGATCAGGAACCGCAGATTTTTCGTGCTCCGGGACGAGTGAACCTGATCGGCGAGCACACGGACTACAACGAAGGCTTGGTTATGCCGGCTGCCATTGACTTCTACACGACCGTGGCGATCGCTCCACGCTCCGATACAAAGGTCAACGTTCGTTCGCAAAGCTTCGAGGAAACGGTTTCGTTTGATCTAGACCACGACCTTCGGCCAAAGCACAGCTGGTCGGACTATGTGGTGGGAGTCATCGACCAGATCAGGCGCTCGGGCGAATGCCTGCATGGTGCGGACATTCTGATCCGCGGTGATGTGCCGATTGGCGCCGGCCTAAGTTCGTCGGCTGCCATCGAAGTTGCAGTCGGATTCGCACTGCTCAGCGCAAAACACTCAACGATCGAAAGGACGCAATTGGCGTTGCTCTGTCAGAGAGCCGAGAACGAATTTGTCGGCATGCGCTGTGGCATTATGGACCAATTCATCTCCTGCAATGGTCGCCGTGACCATGCGTTAATGCTTGATTGCCGCAGTCTGCAATTCAAGCTTCTGCCACTCGCACCGAGTGCGCGCATGGTGATCTGCAACACCATGGTGAAGCACCAGCATGCCAGCGGCGAGTACAACCAGCGGCGTACGGCCTGCGAAGAGGGCGTCCGAATTCTTCGGAAACAACTGCCCGGCGTTCGTTCACTTCGAGACGTTACTCCCGAGCAGCTTGAGCAGCATCGCGAGGCGCTACCCGCGGTCATCTACCGCCGCTGCCGCCACGTGGTAAGCGAAAATGTGCGGGTGGAGAGTGCCGCCGAAGCGCTTGAAGCGAATGATCTTCCCGCTTTCGGTAAGCTGATGGGCGAATCCCACAAAAGCTTGCGAGACGACTATGAAGTAAGTTCTCGCGAGCTTGACGTCATGGTGGAGATCGCGAGCAAGCAAGCGGGAGCATATGGCTCGCGTATGACCGGAGGCGGCTTCGGCGGCTGCACGATTAATCTGGTTGCCAGTGAACAGGCCGACGCCTTCCGCAAACGCATCGCTTCGGAATACGAAAAAGCGACGGGGCTCGCACCTGACGTGTACATTACTCCCGCTGCGGATGGTGCCAGCCGCGTGGCATAGCCTTGATGCTCGATCTCCATAAGACACCTCACCGGCGCTGGAATCCACTGTTACGCGACTGGGTGGTAGTTTCTCCTCAGCGCACACAGCGACCCTGGCAAGGGCACATTGAAAAACTTGCGGCGGAGCCGACACCGAAATACGATCCAAACTGCTATCTCTGCCCGGGCAACTCTCGCGCTGGAGGCCACAAGAACCCCAATTACAGCAGTACTTTCGTTTTTGACAACGATTACGCAGCCCTGCTTTCCGATTCTCCAGCCGCCAGGGTAAATGAATCCTCGTTGATCATCGCTGAATCGGAACGAGGGATTTGTCGAGTAATCTGCTTTTCTCCCCGGCACGATCTTACGATTTCCAATATGGGACTCGACGATGTTACAACCGTCGTTCGCCTATGGAGCGAGCAGTACCGTGAGTTAGGCGCGACGGACTGGGTTCGCCACGTGCAAATCTTTGAGAACCGTGGCGAGATAATGGGCGCCAGTAACCCGCATCCTCACTGCCAGCTTTGGGCCACCGAGACGGTTCCTAATTATCCAGCCACTGAGCAGAGCGCCCTGCTGGAGTTCAAGAAGGCTCATGGCGAATGTATGCTCTGCGAGTACTTGCGCCTGGAGAGGGCGCATGCCACTCGCCTGGTTTGCCAGAACGATTTCTTCACCGTGGTAGTTCCCTTCTGGGCTCTCTGGCCGTTCGAGGTTCTGGTTCTTGCGAACGAGCACGTCACTGCGATGGACCAATTTTCACTGGATGCTCAAAAGGGACTCGCAGACATTCTCAAGCGCATTACCTCTCGCTACGACAACATCTTTGCAGTTCCATTTCCCTACTCAATGGGATTCCATCAGCGTCCGACGGACGGCGAGGAGCATTCAGAGTGGCATTTCCACGCGCACTTCTATCCGCCACTTCTGCGTTCGGCGACGGTGCGCAAGTTCATGGTTGGCTATGAGATGCTGGGCGCGCCCCAGCGCGATATCACGCCGGAGAGCGCTGCGGAAAGGCTGCGGTCGGCCGCTGAGAATCCTCTGAGGTGAACTGAAGACTTACTGAGCGAAAATGAAAAACCTCCTGCTAGCAGTCCTTTTTTCCTCACTGGCGTTTGCACAAAGCGAGAGTCAACGATCCACGAATCAAAGCCCGCAGGCGCACAAAGATGAAAACCGCCTTCAGGGGCTGAAGCGGAACGACGGTTTCATTCCCTTCTATTGGGACGCCAAAAAAGGCGTTCTGCTCTTTGAGCTCTCGCCGCAGCGGTTGAACGAACAATTCATCTACTTCACCGGATTGAGCAGCGGCGTTGGCTCCATCGAGATGTTCGCCGATCGCAGCAGCGTTGGAGGGTCGCAGCTTTGCCGGTTCGTACGCTCGGGGCCCAAGGTACTGATAATCGCCGAGAACACTCGCTTCCGAGCGGAGAATGGCAGCGCCGAGCTAAAGCACTCTGTGGAGCGCAGCTTCCCTACTTCAGTTCTCGCCTCGCTGCCGGTTGAAGCGGAGGACGGCGAGAACGTGATGGTGAACGCCAACCCTCTAGTGGTACGTGACGCCTCCGGATTGCTGGGACAATTGCGGCGCCCATCGCGCGCGATAGGCGGCATGATTCGCCCCGCTGCGGCCGAGAACGCTGGGAACTGGCGGCTTGACGAGCAGCGCAGCGCAGTCGACCTGGATCACACTCGCGGCTTTCCCATGAATACCGAGATCGAGAACATCCTCACCTTTGCGAGCGATTCGGCCGGACGTTCGATCAATAATCCCGAAGCGGGCGTGGTCACCGTACACCAGCACATCTCGCTTTTGGCTCTGCCCAAAACGGGATACCAGCCGCGCGTCGCTGATCTGCGGGTTGGATTCTTCGGCGAACGCTTCGAGGATTTTTCCACTGCCTACAAGGAATCGTTAAATCAGCATTACATCGATCGCTGGCGGTTGGAGAAGAAGGATGCGACGGCCGCGGTCAGCGAGCCGGTCAAGCCCATTACCTTTTACCTCGACCGCGCCATTCCTGAACCGATGCGCTCAGCCGCGCGCCGGGGGGCGCTCTGGTGGAATCAGGCATTCGAGCAGGCCGGGTTCCGCAACGCGCTGGTAGTCGAGGATCTTCCCGAAGGGGCAGATCCCCTGGACGTCCGTTATCCGACGATCCAATGGACAAACCGCAGCGGACGCGGCTGGTCTGTGGGCATGGTGCAAACCGATCCACGCACCGGCGAAATACTGCACGCGGTCGTGCAACTCGATTCGCACCGCATGCGTACGGTCAACAACTATTGGAATGTTGTCGCACCTGCGTCCGGACGCGACGACTCGGGTATGGATCTGTTTGCGGAATTCGATAGCGCCGATCCGCAGCTTGCTGAAGACGAGGTGATGGTGCGCCGAATCGCTCTGCTCACCTGTCATGAAATGGGACACGTCCTCGGCCTCGAGCACAACTTCGCGGCCAGCACCTTCGACCGGGGTTCGGTGATGGACTACTTCGCGCCACGAATCCTGGTCCGGAACGACGGCAGCGCAGACTTGAGTGACGCGTACATGCAGGGCGTCGGCAGCTACGACAAGTTTGCGATCGAGTGGGGATATAGCACCAGCAATTCGGCGCCAGCGCCAGCAGCACAAGATCCTCGCGAGCGAGCTCGACTTGATGCCATAGTTCAAAAGGCGCTTAAGCAGGGCATCTTCTGGGGCAACTACGATGATCCGCGATGGAACGCATACGATGATGGTCCCGATCCGGTGACCTGGTTGCGGCAAATCGTGCCTGTGCGGAACGCTCTGCTCGCGGCATACAGTTCCGCAAAGCTGCGCAATGGAGAGCCGCAGTCCAGACTCGCCTCGCGACTTGCTCTGGTCTACCTCTTCCATCGTTACGCGCTGGCTTCGGCGATCAACACAGTGGGCAGCGCCAAAATTCCTCCGTCCATTGCCGGTGATGGTCAAAAACCGTTTGAGATATGGAATCCGCAGGCTCAGCGCGAAACCATCACGTTGTGCTTGCAGGCGCTTCGCCCAGCGGAGATGGAGATTCCCGCGCGCCTTTGGGCTGGACTGGTCCAGTATGAGAATGATGGAGGCGATCCAGAGGCATACAAATCCAGCGCCGGCTATGTGTTCAGTCCTTATGATGGGGCGCGGTCAATCGCCGAGATCGTTTTTGGCGGGCTTCTCGATCCTGAGCGTCTGGCCCGCATGGATTCGATCCATCACTTCGTCTCAGCGTCACCTTCCAGCGAAGAAGTACTCTCGATGCTGGTCAGCAGTACGTTCTCCTCGCCTGCAGCAGGAGGAGCAGGAAGCGCTGCAGGCTCGCCTTCCAACGACCTGTCGAATGTGGTGCAAAACGAACTGGCCGACCGATTGATGATTCTGGCTGCTAACGACGACGCCACAGCAGAAGTGCGTTCGCATGCCTGGACGGCCGTTAACAAGATCTATGGCAGTATCAAGACCACGCGCGCAGGAGCTGCCGGCAATATCGCGCGCCGCATCGAGGCCTTCATGCGTGATCCTAAGCAGAATGTGCCGAAGCTGAAGCCTTCAGGCGCGCCTGCAGGCCCACCGATATAGTTCGCGCTAAGTCATAAAACGGAGCGCCCGGCACCCTTGCCCGGCGTTCCAATGCTGCGTGGGAAAAGCGATTAGGGAATGAGCACAATTTTGCCGTAGCTGCCCGGCTTCATCACTTCTTCATGTGCCTGGGCCGCTTCGGCAAGCGGAAATTCCTTTCCGATGACAGGACGCGCCACACCACTCTCCAGGGCAGCATCCAGCGCCGCATAGATGCGAGCTCGATCTGCATCAGACAGATTGAACAGCGTCATCGACAGGATCGCTGCGTCGCGGCTCATGGCATCACGCGGATTGATCTCTATCGTCCCGCGATTCCCCACCACTACGACCCGTCCGCGGAGAGCAAGCATCGAGAGATCCTGCGCGAGGTTCTTGTTTGCCAGCATCTCGATGATGACGTCTGCGCCATGATCCCCGGTGAGCTTCTTTACTTGCGCGGGAACATCCGCCTGAGTGTGGTCCAGAACGTGGTGCGCCCCTTGCTCCTTTACAACACCCTTTCCCTTTTCGGTACCCGCTGTGCCGATAACCGTCATGCCATGAGCTCGTGCCAACTGTACGGCTGCTAATCCAACACCGCCACTCGCGCCGTGGATGAGCACAGTCTCGCCCGGGAAGCTCTGGGCTTTATCAAACAGCGCGCGATACGCAGTCCCATATGGGACGCCAACAGCAGCACCTTGCTGAAACGTAACGCTCTTTGGAAGCGGATGAAGTTGCGACTCCTGACATAACGCAAGTTCGGCATAGGCTCCACTCAGCGTGCCGGCAACATAAACGCGATCGCCTGACTTGAATCTCCTTATGCCTGAGCCTGCTTCGGCCACCACGCCGGCAGCATCCGCTCCGGGCGTATATGGGAGTTGCGGCTTTATAGCGTACGTTCCTGTGCGCATGTACGTATCGAAGGGATTCACGCCAACAGCGTGAATCTTTACTACTGCCTGACCCTCTCCCGGATGCAGGTCTGGAACCTCATCGAGCTTCAGCACTTCCGGTCCGCCGAACTGGTGAACACGAATGGCTTTCATCGCGCCACGCTCCTCGTCTGTGTCTTATTTTTTAATAGCGGCCGTTCCGCGGAGATAGCCGTCGGTTTTGTTAATCCAGTCCTGGCGTGGAGGGTAGAAAACGTCAAGATCCACCGTGTCCTCCACCGCTTCCGCCTTATGCGGAACCTTCGAGGGGATGCACAGCACTTCCCCAGCTCGCACGACGATTTCTTTATCTTCAATCCAGAATTTCAACGCGCCTTCCAGGACGTAAGTCACCTGTTCGTTTTCGTGACTGTGCTCGGGGACCACGCAACCTTTCTTGAGGAGAACACGGGCCAGCATGACCTTGTCGCCGGTGATCATTTGCCGGTCGAGGAGAGGATTCAACTGTTCAAGTTCTACGTCTTTCCAGGCGGTGTATTTCATAAGTTCAGATTAACAAGCCTTTCATGTAAGGGTTCTCAGGAGCAACAGATCCAGTTTCAGTTGTTAAAGACTGCGCCAATTGAGCGTGCACTGCCTCCCACTGCTCTCTCGAGCCAACTCAAGCGCATGCATTACATCGAGCATCTGTTCATGAGTGACATCCACGCTGGCACTGCCAAGGATCGCGTCGCGCACGTTCGCATAGAAGAGCCGGTAATCTCCGGGCAGCGTCTCGATGGTTTCAGCAGTCACGGCTGCATCCTGGGAGCAATACAATGTTCCCCACTTCTCTCTGGCTTCTCTGCCCCAGCTATCATCGCGCGGAATCTCGCCTCGCTTCAAAGCCTCTTCCTGCGGATCGATTCCATATTTGACGAATGCTGCCTTTTCGCCCCGAATTACGAAGCGTAGGTCCGGAGCTATGGCGACCATGCTGGCCCGAAGCAGCGCCCGCATGCGCGGATAATGCAAGACGACGTCGAAGGCATCGTCTACTACCGCCGCTTCGCGTTCAATTCTTATGTCGGCACTGATGGTGGCAGGCGGTCCGAAAAGCTGCATGGCCTGATCAATCAGGTGGACGCCGAGATCGAAGAATACCCCGCTCCCCGGCTCAACTTTCTCCCGCCAGGCTCCCGGACGAGTCTGCAGCCGATAGCGATCGAAATGTGCCTCGTAAAGGGCGATTCGCCCCAGTCTTTGTCCTTCCACCAGGTTGCGGATGGTGCGGAAGTCGCCATTGCTGCGTAGATTCTGATAGACCGTGAGCAACCGACCATGTTGTTTCGCCATTCCGATGAGTTCGGATGCTTCTTGATAGGTTGTAGTAAAAGGCTTGTCGACTACCACGTCCCTGTCTGCGAGAAGGGATTGCTTCGCAAGACCATAATGGGAAGTATTCGGCGTCGCAATGACCACTAATCTGATCTCGTCGATGGCGAGTAATTCCTCAACGGACTGCACGACCGTCGTCTGAGGATAGAGTACTGCGGCGTCACCGGCGCTCCGCTGGACAATGGCTCGGAGGCGAAGCCCCGGAACGGCGGAGATGATGGGAGCGTGGAAGACTCGGCCGGCGAAGCCGAAACCGACTAGACCAACATCTATCGTCACCTGCTCCTCCTCAGAAGTTCAGTCGCGCCGGGCAAACCATAATAAGATCAGTGCTGAATCTGAGCACGAGAAGACATAAGCCGCAGCCACCAACCTGCATCAATCGAGGGCGAATGGAAAGACGACAGCAATCCCGCATCGACGACACTGAGCTCCAGGAATTCTTTCGCAATATCGAAGACGCATTCTCTCGCAAGTTCCAGCGGGATATGCCGGGTGAAGCGCGCCGCTACCTGAATCTCGCAGAGCAGGTGATCCGCTCGAGCGAGCAGGAACTCAGAAGCGACTCCACGCGGGAAGGGTTGCGCTCCTGAGCTGCCCGTGCCGGGAAGAGCCGCGTACTCGATCAGCAGCACATGATCGAGACGCTCGATCTGCTACCACAATTCTCTCGGGCGAGTGTTTGAGGGCGGTCACATCCACCAAGTTACTAATTTCTGAGTTGCCGTTCCGGTAATTGAAATCCTGAACAAAGATTTGCCTGTTGGTACCAACCCGATACCTGCTCTCTGCCTCTTGCATTAAGAGCAGTTTTCAAGCTTATGAATCAGCAGGCGAGAACCGTCGTACTGTTGTGGCCGTTGTACTCCGCTCTTGTTCTTCTCACCGCGTGTGGAGGCACAGGCGCCGGCTCACCCGCATCGAGTGCGCAACCAACTCCCGCGCAGTCTACTGCGCAGCACAGCATAGTCGTAATGATCGCGGAGGAGAACCATTCCTATGAACAAGTGATTGGCAACTCTGCAATGCCTTATTTGAACAGCCTGGCGCAGCAGGGAGCCTTGGCCACACAGTACTACGCGAATACACATCCTTCCATCGGAAACTATTTCGCACTCACAACCGGCGCAATGCAGACTAACGACAACAACTTTCCCGGACCACTCTCGGCTGACAATCTCGCGCGTGAACTCTCAGCCGCCGGAAAGATGTGGAAGGTGTATGCAGAAGATCTCCCATCGCCTGGATATTTGGGAGGTACAGTAGGCAATTACGAAAAGCATCACAATCCCTTCGCTTATTTCAGCGATGTTGTGAATAATTCCGCCGAAGCGGCGAAGATCGTGCCTTTCGCGCAACTAGCGAGCGACGTGAGTGCCGGCACTCTGCCCGATTTCATCTTTATCTTGCCTAATGCCATCGACGACGCGCATTCGTGCCCCTCGGGAACAATCTGCAGCGACAACGATCTCTTAGGGCGAGCAGATCAGTGGCTCAAATCGAATGTTAGTGCGTTGCTTTCCACTCCCCGATTCCAATCGAGCGGCGTGCTCTTGATTACCTTCGACGAGTCTTATATTGCGGACATCCGCAATGGAGGTGGGCGCGTGCCTCTGATTGCCTTCGGCCCCAAAGCCAAGCCAGCAGCGCAGTCAGCAAACTTCTACAAGCACGAAAATACGTTGAAGACTGTTTGCGCCGTCTTAGGGATCGCTTGCCCCAGCCCGGCGTCCGCGGTTGCTGCAGAGGATGACCTCGTCCAGCAGTAGGTGCGGACTTCATTGGTAGAGACGCAGCATGCTGCGTCTCTACGGTGCGACAAACGTTCATCTAATCTATTCTCCCGATACGATGCCAGCTTGCGCTTTTTGTCAGATAGTCAGCCAAGCAGTTCCGGCCGCGATTGTCTTTCAAGATCAACTAACGCTCGCTTTTCTGGATCACCGACCACTCTTTCCCGGTCACTGCCTCCTCATACCCAAGGAACATGTAGAGACGCTGAACGAGATTGCCTCGCCTCTCCTGGAGAGGCTCTCGGCAAACGCCCGCTTGCTAGCTATTGCGATGGAAACAGGCTTGGGTGCGCAGGGCGCGTTCGTGGCAATCAACAATCGTGTGAGTCAGAGTGTGCCTCACCTTCACGTGCATGTGGTACCACGAACCAAGGGAGACGGACTGAAAGGATTTTTCTGGCCGCGACAAAAATATCGTGACTCAGAGCATCTCGACGCAACTCGGATATCGGTCGCACGCGCTATGGAGGAGCTGATGCGAGACAAGTCATGATTCTTCATCAGCTTCTGTAAGCCACAACTCTCTCGAGCGCTGAGCAAACATCTCTGGAAAACTCACAGCTTCTCCGGTGTCCAATAAAAATGGGCAATTTCCTCTCCGGCATTTCTTCCAGTCCTGTTGATTCTGTGGAAGCTTGGCCGGAGGATTGCGGCATCAAAAAAGAAACAGCCGCGGATTTTTCTTCAAGGGAAACTGCAACATCTTCTTGCAGATTCTCTGAAAGAAAAGTGGTGGAGCGAATTTTTTTGGTGAAGCAATGAATTTTTTTTCCGGCGTGCGCTGGATTCACTGCTGATGTTTACGAAGTCACCCTCACACTCGTTGACAAAACTTCTGTGAGGGTTAGAATACGAATGCTTCCTTACACTTCTTGAGTAGAAATATCCGACCTTGAGCTCACTGTTGACCCAATCCGACCTATCTGCGTTGACGCTGCACGCCAGGGGCAAGGTAAGGGATATTTATGAGGCGGGAGACGATCTGCTGTTCCTGGCCTCCGATCGGATTTCGGCTTTTGATCATATTCTTGCTACGGAGATTCCCGATAAGGGAAAGGTTCTCACGCAACTTTCTCTGTTTTGGTTCGACTATCTACGGAACGTCATTTCGAATCACGTAATTGCCGCTCAGGTAGAACAATATCCCGAACCTTTGCGGTACTTCCGGGATCAATTACGCGGCCGATCGATGCTGGTACGTCGGGCGAAGATGTTCCCCGTGGAATGCGTGGTTAGAGGGTACCTCTCCGGCTCTGGATGGAAGGATTACAAACAAACGCAGGCGATCTGCGGCATTTCCCTGCCGGCAGGACTTCGGGAATCGGACCGGCTGCCGCAGCCGATTTTTACGCCGGCTACTAAGTCCAACGCTGGCCATGACATAAACATCCCATTCGGTGAAATGGCACGGCTGGTTGGCAACGCGACCGCGGACAGGCTTCGCGAGCTCTCACTTCGCATTTATGGCATTGCGGTTGAGCACGCGAACAATCGCGGAATCATCGTTGCGGATACGAAATTCGAATTTGGATTGGTGAACGGCGAAATTGTTCTCGCTGACGAAGTACTGACCCCGGACTCATCGCGCTTCTGGCCGGCCGAGAGTTATCGCCCGGGTGGACGACAAGCTTCTTACGACAAGCAATTTGTTCGTGATTACCTGGAAGCTATCCATTGGGATAAGAACCCGCCTGCTCCCGCGTTGCCCGAGGATGTTGTTCGCAAGACGCGAGAGAAATACATCCAGGCTTTTCGTCAACTTTCGGGAAAGGAACTCGAACTGTGACGATCCTTGACTGGGGTATTGTCGGCGTGGTTGTTCTCTCAATCTTGATGTCCGCAGCACAGGGATTCTTCTACGAGATCTTCTCACTGGCCGGAGTCGTTCTCGGTTACTTGAGCGCGATTTGGGGATACCATCGCCTCTCAGACGTCTATCGCCCCTACGTAAACGCAACCCAATATGCGGATATCGCAGCTTTCCTGACGATCTTCTTCGCCGTGCTCATTGTTGCGGGCATTATCGGGCGCATTGCCCGGTGGGCAATGAAGGGAGTTGGCTTGAGCTCGATTGACCGTCTTCTCGGAGGAGCCTTCGGGCTTGTCCGAGGCGTCGCTATCGTCACAGTTGGCGTGCTGGCCATTGCGGCATTCTCTCCTGACAATCAGGCGCTGGCCCGTTCCAGTATGGGAGGCTACTTTCTTGTTGCCGCCCGCACTGCGACCTGGGTTGCGCCTTATGAATTGCGAGCTCGCGTGCGCTCCGGGGCACAGGCGATCAGCAACTTGCAGGCGAATGCCGATTTACGCGCCGACTCGGAGAAGAAGACCTCTCCGGCAGGAACAGCTAAGTAGTCATCGCCCCTTTCATATCCTGCGGCCCTGGTGGCTGTGCGTAGTTGACTCGATTTCTGTGTGATTTTGGAGGCTCTGTGAAGAACCAGCTTGAGGCGCTCGTTGCTCAAATGCACGAGTCCGGCATTCTCTATTCGGAGGCAGTTCGCGAATTCAAGAAGCGCTTCATCATGAATGTGCTTGATCGTAATCATGGAAACCAGAGCAAAGCCGCTCGCGAACTTGGAATGCATCGCAATACTCTGAGCCGGACGATCTCAGAGCTCAATCTCGACCTCGGCGAGCTGCGTAACAGCTTCCGCCGCCCGCCCCGAAGTGCCCGGCCTGAACCTGAGCTGCTGGAGAAGAAAGCTGTACGATGATTGAATGACGCTGCGCGAAAAGGCCAGCAAGGCAACCAGCGATCGGCAACTCAGTGACCCTCAAGGGCAAGCCTCGCCTTCCGCGTTAAAGATGGGATGGGTCAGCGCCGACCGCACTGGCTTAGGACCAGCATCCTTCACATACATCCAGCCTGGATTCGACTGGACCGCGTCGCATTGCTACCTCTTCGACATCGATGGCACTCTGCTCAACAGCCGCGACGCGGTTCATTACCATGCGTTTCATCGTGCTGTAGCAACTGTGTTCGGACTCGAATTCCGGCTCGATGGGGTTCCCGTGCACGGCAATACGGATGTGGGAATTCTGCGTGCCTACTTTGAGCAAGCCGGCCTGCCCGCTGCGGAATGGCGCTCTCGCTTGCCGCAGGCGCTCGAATTCATGAGCGCAGAAGTCGAACGCAACGCGGAGGATCTTTGTCCGGAGGTCTGTCGCGGCATTCCTGACGTTCTTCAGAGGCTCTCGGATACGGGCAAGTTGCTGGGCGTTGCTTCCGGAAATCTCGAGCGTGTGGGATGGGCAAAGCTTAAGGCCTGTGGACTGCGCCGATACTTTTCCTTCGGAGGCTTCTCCGGCGAACTGGAAAAACGAGATGACATCATCGCCCACGGAATCGAACAGGCGCGCAGGTTGCAAGGCTCAGATACAACAGTCTGCGTCATCGGCGACACTCCGGCCGATATTCGGTCGGCGCATGCCAATGACGCGCCTGCAATAGCGATTGCTACCGGGATCTACGGGACTGAGGAACTTGTCGCCTGCGACCCTGAGATGTGTGTGCAGTGCTGCGAGGACCTGCTGAGAATCTGACCCGCAAGATCGTTCCCGCTACTCGTTCTTTCAGAGTCGAATTAGAATCATTACCTATGCGCAGTCTTCTCGCCTTGATCGCCGCTGTTTGTCTGCTCACTCCGGCCGTGGCTGAGAGCGGGTTAAGCAAAGCAGAACGGCGTAATCAGAAGCGCGCACAAAAGGAATACCTGGAAGCGTTGGAGCTGATTCGCGGGGGCAATACGCTGAAGGCGCGAGCCCTGCTGGATGACTCACTGCAGCTCGATCCTCGCAACCTGGGCGCGCTAACGGCACGCGAGCTGATACGGCAGGAGGACATTCAGGAAAGACTTTCCCAAGCCAATCAGGAGCTCGCGGCCAATCATCCCGAAAAGGCTATCGACGGCTTTCGCCGGGCGCTGACTCTCGATGCATCCAATGCGGCTGCGCAGGAAGGTCTCCGTTCTGCCCTGGCACAAACCACGCCTGCCCGCGACACGAAACCAGAAATCCGCTATCGAGACGCGGATGATATTCAGCTCTATCCAAGTGACGCCAAGCACGATTTCCATTACAAAGGCGACAGCCGCGGCCTGTTGCAGCAACTCTGGAATGCCTACAACATCCATCCATTGATCGACAATTCTGTCGTCAGCAAACAATTGCGATTTGACGTCGAGGGAGCCGACTTCGCCACGGCGACAGAGATCGCCTCCAAAGTTACCAAGACCTTCTACGTACCCATATCGGCAACCCAGGCCCTCATCGTCTCCGACAACCCGGAGAATAAAAAAAACTTTGAACGGCTCGCTCTGCGAACGTTCTACATCAGCGATGCCACCTCGCAAGGGGAGATCAATGACGTCGTAACTCTTCTCCGAACTGTCTTTGACTTCAAGTATGTGACTCCCGCCGCTACCTCCAACCAGGTCACGGTGCGTGCCCCGGTTGCCTTGCTCGACGCTGCGACCAGAATCCTTACCGACCTCTATTCCGGAAAACCTCAAGTATTGCTCGACGTCAATATTTATCAGGTTGAGCAAACGTTGGCGCGCGACTTGGGCATTGCGCTTCCCCTGCAGTTCACGCTGTTTAACGTCAGCACGGAAGCTCGAAAACTGCTGAGCGGCGCCAATCAGGACCTGATTAATCAGCTTATCTCGTCAGGCGCAATCAACCAGGCGAACAGCTCGTCGATTGCCGCACTGCTCGGCGCTTTGGCGGCCGGACAAGGCTCAATTCTTAACCAACCAATCGCGACATTTGGTGGCGGGCTAACCAAGAGTGGAGTGATCATTCCCCCGCTGAGTGTCCACGCCTCATTGAATGAGTCATCTTTTCGTTCTATCGAACACCTGATGCTGCGGGCTGCGCAGGGGGACGCAGCCACTATAAGAAACGGAACGCGTTATCCCATCCTCAACGCGAGCTTTGCTCCGATTTTCAACACCGCTCAGATCTCTCAGGTGCTCGGCAACCAGAGCTTCCGGGCTCCATTCCCCTCGTTCAGTTATGAAGATCTCGGATTGACATTGAAGGCTACGCCAACCATTCACGGATCAAGGGATGTCTCTCTGAAGCTTGAGTTTCAATTGCGCGGATTGGGAGCAACGCAGTTAAACGGCGTTCCGGTGATTACCAACCGCGAGTACAACGGAACGATTGGTATCCCCATAGGCGAAACCGCGATATTAGCCGGCATGCTGTCGAAATCCGAACAACTCAGCTTGCAGGGACTTCCGGGGATTTCGAAGTTGCCGATCTTCGGCGCGGCAACATCCCTTCGCAACAAGCAAATTGATGACGCTGAACTGATCGTCACCATCCGGCCGCATTTAGTACGCGAGGCAATTCACGATCCCGAGGCAGGGACGGCGTTTGTATCCGCTCCTGCTCAGTGATGTTTACTTCTTCGCGCTCTCCTGAGCTTCGAAATCCACCATCTGCTTCATGATTTCGATGGGTGTGTCATTCACATTCCCAATCTTGCGCCCGTTCAGAAACAGGGTCGGCGTTCCGGTCACGCCCAATGAGACTCCGAGCTGGTATTGCTGGTTGACCCGAACTTTCGTCTCAGAGGAGTCGGCACAGGCCGCGCTTGCCGCTGCATCTGCGCCTGCATCGGTAGCAATAGCATTCAGCTTCTCGACAGCATTTTGATCGTTGATCTGTTCCTGCTGATCGAAGAGTTCCTGTGCGAATTTCCAGAACTGATCAGGGTTCTTACGGCTGATGCAATCCGCGTAACCAGCCGCGCGATCTGACCACTTATGAATGTTCGAAAGCGGGAAATTCTCGAACACGAGCCGGGCGTTGGGAGATTGACTCATCAACTGCTCAACCTTCGGCCACGCCCGCTTGCAGTGCGGACACTGAAAATCGCTGAACTCGACGATCTGAACCGGGGCATCCGCAGCGCCCTTCACCGGGCCCTTAGCTTCTTCTGCCAGTTTGCGACGAGCAGGCCCGAAGGGGTCAGCGCCAAAGGGAATAATCTCGCCTATGAAAGCATGTTGCAGATCACTGGCTACATAAAATGGTGTTCGCTGCTGTACGGGATCGCCGAACGTTATGACGACTTCGGTCACACCCGGAACCTCCGATGGTTTCACACTTTCGATCTTCCACTTGACTGTCGGATCGTAGCCAAACATGTAATGCATGAAGCCGCTGAGCTGTTCCGTGCTCGGCTGTCGTTCGCTCGTGGCAGGCGCCGACTTTGGCTTAGCTGGAGCGGCGGGTTTCTTCGCGGGAGCGGGCGCTGACTGCGCAAGCGTAACGGTGACGGACAGAACAGCGATCATGAGGGCGAGACTCTTCTTCAAAGTATTTCCTCGATTTAAAGGTGAACAGAAAAATGCTGCAATCAGCACTGAGCCTCGTACTTTGCGGCGATGGGAAAGCGCCGGCCCAGGCCAAATGCCTTCTGACTGATTTTCAGGATTGGAGCTGCCTGCTGGCGTTTGTATTCGCTTCGCTCAATCATGCGGATAACGGACTTGACGAGCTTGCAGTCGTATCCGCGTTCGCTACAAATCTGCTCGGCGGTTTTGTAGTCCTCGACATAGTCTTCGAGGATGCAGTCGAGAACTTCATACGGTGGCAGCGAATCTTGATCGGTCTGATTCGGACGCAGCTCGGCTGATGGGACTTTCTTGATGGTCGCTTCCGGGATGACGGGTGAAATCCCATTTCGGTACGCAGTAAGCCGATATACCATGGTCTTTGGAACGTCAGCGATCACCGCCAGGCCTCCGCACATATCGCCATAGAGCGTGCAATAGCCAACCGCCATCTCCGACTTATTTCCCGTGGTGAGCACCAGGGCACCGAACTTGTTCGCCAAAGCCATCAAGGTAGAGCCGCGAACGCGTGACTGCATGTTCTCTTCGGTGAAGTCTTCGGGAAAGCCGCGGAATGTTGGGGAAAGCGCTTTGCGGAATTCTTCAAAGACCGGCGAGATCGGAATGATGTCATAGCGAATGCCCAGATTATTCGCGAGCGCCTTTGCATCGTCCTTACTGCCCTCCGACGAATATGGGCCCGGCATCGAAACTCCCATTACGTTCTCTTTACCAAGGGCATCGACTGCGATGGCTGCGGTCAAGGCGCTGTCGATACCGCCACTCAGGCCTACGATTATCTTTTTGAACCCGCATTTACGAACGTAATCTCGGGTGCCCAGCACCAGCGCTGCATAAGCCTCCGACTCAGTATCACGCGGCTGCTCATGTAAATCTCCTTCAAGAGTGTCGCTGTTAAAGAACACCAGATCTTCTTCAAACGACTTGGCCTGCGCCAACACTCGGCCATCCGGGCCGACAACGATGCTAGAGCCGTCAAAGATCAGGCTGTCATTGCCGCCAACCTGATTGCACATAATCACCGGCACTCGGAAGTCGGCGGCAATCGCTTGCAGCATCTTTTTGCGGATCTCACGTTTCTGAACTGTGAATGGCGAAGCGGAGATGTTCAATACTAGATTCCCGCCGGCACGAACAAGTTCCTCCACGGGATCGATGCTGTAAAGGCGTTTATGCCAGAAATGTTTGTCATTCCAGGCGTCTTCGCAAATCGTGAGCGCGAGCTTTGAGCCGTTGAGGCTCACAACGTCCTGCTTGCGCGCAGGCGCGAAGTAGCGGTCTTCATCAAAGACGTCATACGTCGGCAAGAGCATCTTCGACTGCATGAACTCGAGGCGCCCGTCGCGGACGAGCGCGGCGGAATTCATGACCGATTTTCCTGTTTCGCTCTCTGCTGGCGTGACTAATCCGCAAATGACGGCGATACCGTTCGTCTGCTTCGCAATGTCTTCCAGCGTCTCTGCGTTTTGCGTGACGAAGGAAGACTTTTCAACCAGATCCCGCGGTGGATATCCGCAAATCGCCAATTCGGGAAAGAGTATGAGATCAGCTCCCTGTACCTTTGCTCTGTGGGCATAGTCGATAATCTTTGAGGCATTGCCGCAGAAGTCCCCCACCGTGGGATTGATTTGGCCGAGAGCAATCTTCATTTTCTTAAGTGTAAGACGGTGAGGAAGATGATGTCATCTTTGTGTGCCAGACTCGGCCTCAGCTGGGAGGTAACGCCAAATCTTTCAAGCATGGTTTGACCGGGCGTTACTTGAAGCTCTACACTCCGCTGTTCTTCCAAAGATCGAACGCGAGAACCTGCTTGGCTCAACTGGACAGACTTACCGCGACAGTTCCTGCCGAAGCGGGTGCAGACATGCTGCCGCCGCTTAGACCTCATCCTCAGCTCTATGAGATCAGCACATTGCCCTGGCTCCTGCGTTTGAGCAAACAGCTCGGCCGCGCAATCGGCATCTCCGACGTGCCGCGCTCTGAGTGGGAGCGGCTAAGAGCGCTCGGCATTGACCTCATTTATTTGATGGGAGTGTGGACGCGCAGCCCAGAAGGACGAAAGCTTTCGCGCACTCAGATTCCTCTGTTCACACGATATGACGAAAGCCTGCCGGGCTGGACCCTCAACGATGTGCCCGGCTCGCCATTTTCCATTCAGGCTTACGAACCTGACGCCTCCATTGGAAGCTGGGACGACTTCGACGCGCTCCATCGCCAGCTTAATGACCTCGGCATGCGGCTGATCCTCGATGTAATTCCCAACCATACTGGTCCGGACCATTATTGGGTGAGCGAACATCCCGAGTATTACATTCGCGGGACGTTAGCGCAGTATCGCAAAAACCCCGGCAATTTTTTTATTGCTGACAATTCCACTGGCGGCGCTGAAGTGATTGCCTATGGACGCGATCCCTACTTCGCTCCGTGGACGGATACCGCTCAACTCAACTATTTCAATCCCGAGTTGCGTCAGGCGATGATCGAACAGATCAAGCGGATCGCAGAAATCTGCGACGGGGCTCGATGCGATATGGCCATGTTGATGCTGAATGACAGTTTTCATCAGACATGGGAATCGCAGCTGGGATCAACCACTCCTCCGCGCGAGGAGTTCTGGCACGAAGCTACCCAGGCATTGCCGAACTTCATTTGGATCGCGGAGGCCTACAGCGATTCGGAATGGGCGCTGCAGCAGCTGGGATTTAATTTCACCTACGACAAGCGTCTTTACGATCGCCTGCGCGATGGCTTTGTTCGCGACGTGTACCTGCATTTGAAAGCCGATTGGGAGTTCCAGCGACGCTCCATTCGCTTTCTCGAGAATCATGACGAAGCTCGCGCTGCGAAAGTTTTTGGTAAGTCGAGACTTCCGGCGGTCGCGGTACTAGCGGCAACCGTGCCGGGAATGCACTTCTTCAATGACGGTCAGTTTGAAGGCTTCCAAAACCAGCTCATCGTACAGCTCTCACGTGCGCAGGAAGAGAGTCCCGAAGCTGAAATTCAGCGCATATACAAAAAGATTCTCACCATCGCGGACTCGCCCGAGTTTCATAATGGGCCGTGGAAACTGTTGGAAGTTAAGGACTCGGGAGATCACACGAACTCCGATCTCATTGCCTACGCATGGGGGGATAGTTCAGGACAAAAGCTTGTGGTCGTGAATCTGGGTGCAAGCAACTCCACCGGCCGGATCTACTTCAGCGACGACATTCTCCGTGGGACTGGATTGCGCTTCGATGACTTGCTCAACGATCGCAGCTACGAAAGACAGGGGGCTGATTTGAAGCGGTGGGGGCTGTTTATCAAATTAGCGAGCTTTGGCGCCCATATCTTCGATGTCAGGAGCATCGGCGGCTAGGCCGCCCTCCGATGTCCAGTTATCTGCCCGGCCACAACCCGCAAATCGTCTATGAACCTTGCCATCTCCGCATGACGCGTCTCATCATCAGGTGCGCGCAATATCGAAGAGGGATGGACCGTGGCGACAAAACGTAGCCCGCCCTGGCCGGAAATCACTCTTCCCCGCTCCTGAGTGACTTTGAAAGTTCGGCCTAAGAGCGCCTGCGCGGCCGTTGCCCCCATGCAAACCACTACGTTGGGTTTGACGACTCGTACTTCCTCATCGAACCACGGCCGGCACGCTGCGATTTGCATCCCGCTGGGCTTCTTGTGAATGCGCCTCTTGCCGCGAGGCTCCCACTTGAAGTGCTTTACGACGTTGGTTACGTAAACATCGTCGCGATCGATTCCCGCAGCCTCGAGAGCGCGGTCCAGCAGCTTCCCCGCCGGCCCAACAAATGGACGCCCCTGCAGGTCTTCCTGATCACCCGGCTGTTCCCCCACTAACATTACTTCGGCTCCCGGGCTTCCCTCTCCGAATACCGCCTGAGTCCCACGCTTCCAGAGGTCACACCCTTTGCAGTGTTGTGCAGCTTCGCGCAAGCTGGGGAGCGTTCGGCGTTCAGGAAGAAAGTCGGCTGCGGAGGTCGCAAGCTGTTTCGCCATGACGTGTGTATTGGATGCCGGGCACTGGGTACGTGGCAACTTTCTCCTCAGCGGCAATTTATAATGGGATTCAGCACTGAAATCAGCTTCTCTGAGGAAAACATTTGAGACGTTGCGCTAGCCTCGCTGCCCTGGCCGCGAGTTTTGCTCTCTTGTTGGTAATCCAATCCGGATGTGGAGGCGGCGGCAGCGGCAATACTCCGGCGAGCGGTCTTGATGAACGCGTCTTCATAGCCATTCAAAATTCCGGCATCTCGAGTCTGCCCATCGCAGATGCAAACAAGAATCAGCTTTCCGCCAATTCTGTTTCCAACGTGGGCTCCGCGCCCTCGCTCATGATTCCGGGAGCGAACAATACCACGCTGGTCTTTGGCTCCGGTGACCGCAGCGTTTCCATCGTAGACAACCTCAAGGAAGTCCTGGCAACCAGTGAGACGAGCTGCCAGTCTGGCGTCACATGCGTTCCCTTTCTGTCCGCAGATACCGAGAGCATCGTTGCATCTTCGGACGGAAAGTTCGCCTACGCGGCCCTTCCGACGATAAGTCAAGTTGCAGTCGTGGCCTTAACTGCGGGCCCGCCGATCACTGTGACCAACATCCCGGCAACTCCTGCAAACTGTGCCGCAACCAACAACTGCCTGCCCGGCGCGCATCGGCTTGTGTTATCGCATAACAACTCCAAGTTGTTGGTCTTCAATGAAGCCCTGAATCAGTTTGAGGTCATCAATACTTCCGATAACTCTGTGAAGACAGTTACGGGCACGGGTCTTGATCATCCCAGCTATGCAGTCTTTTCTGCAGACGACAGCAAAGCCTACATCCTCAATTGCGGCTCCGAATGCGGAGGAACGCAGGCCAGCGTCTCGGTCCTCGACACGTCTGCGCTGACGATTACTCAAACTGTGAACGTGGATGCCGCCACCATCGGCATGAGCGATACAAACAATCTGTACATCGCTGGAACCGGACCGAATGGCGGCAGCGCCACCGTGCTTCCTCTGTCGTCGCTAACCCCGGGAAAAGCAATCGGCATTGGAGATGGATTCCACCAGGTAATCGCTCTGTTTCAGAGCAAGCTCATCATTGGCGCGCGCACCTGCTCCAAGGGCTGCATGTCGATCATCGATCCAAGTGCTGGCACGGCAGTAGTGGATTCGGCTAAGGGCGATGTCACGTCAATTACTGCGATCACGCCGCGCAAGGTCGTATATGCAACCGAGGGCGGTGAGGTCCGCATTTACGATCTAACGACCAACCAGGAGCTCTTAAACAACAACACGCCGCTCATTGACGTGGTGGGCAAAGCAGCCAGCGTTATCTACGTGGGCCCCAAAACATAACAACCCAAACCGCGAATTAGAGCAAAATGCGTGGCACCTGCGCCGGTGCCATTGGACCTCGAAGGCAGACACCATATCCCAGCCTCGCCTGCATACTTTGTAGAGAACCTCTCTATGGTTTTCGGTAGCTCCTCTCCGTCCATTTAGATTTCCTCTGAAAAATGACTCTTTGGACTAGCCGTACGTCATTCCCCAAGGTAGTACCTTGTCCCGACCGCGCATCACACTGCACCTTGTTCATCACAATTCATTACATTCGTAAACATTCGTCCCGAATTTGGAAATCCATCTGCACCTGTTCTCGCAAAACCATCACATTCCGTCGGCTCTTCCCGACGGACTAAAAACTTTTCGCCAGAGAACAGGAGAAGACCTTCACATGAAGAACAGGTACTGGTCGGATCGTGCTACGGCCATGCTCATCATTTTTTCGCTGCTCGTCACAGCCTCCTTGTGGGCTCAAACTAGCCGCGGAACCGTCGCTGGGACCATCACCGACCCTAGCGGTGCGGTCATCAGGGGCGCGCAAGTATCACTGAAAAGCCTGGCGACGGGTATCGTCCGTCAGGCGAATACCAACAATGAAGGCGCATTCCGCTTCGACGCCGTCGATCTTGGGGCGTACGAAATCACAGCAACCATGCAGGGCTTCGCAGCATACAAGCTGCAAAACGTCGACGTCCCCGCGAACAAAACCACAACTGTCGAGATCGGCATGAAGCTTGCCAGTACAGCGGAGGAGGTTGTCAACGTTGAAGGGAGTCTCGCCGGACTCGAGTTACAGCGCACCGAAGAGCGACGCGCCGTGACAATTTCTCAGCTTGAGCTGAAGGACGTTCCCCTGGTTGGGCAGAATTCGCTCAATCTGATCACCACCGTTCCCGGGGCAGTTCAGACCGAATTGGGAGGATCGTTGGACAGCGGCATCGGATCCATCAACGGTGCGCGTGCCCGCTCCAACAACTTCCTGGTTGATGGGATGGACAACAACGACATTTCAGTGGCTGGGCCGGTAGCAACACTTACTAATAACGACGCCATTCAGGAAGTCTCGATTCAGACCTCCAATTTCAGCGCAGAGTACGGGCGCGCCGGCGGAGCTGTGGTAAATCAAATTACCAAAGCGGGAACCAATTCTCTGCACGGGACGGGGGCGTGGGTTTATCGTTCCGAAGTCTTCAACGCAACCACTCTGCCGCAGCGCGCCGGCGCCGGTCCGGGAGCTTCACTCCACGAAATCAAGCCACCGTTCAAGGAAAATCTTCCAGCATTCACGATTGGCGGCCCCGTGGTGATTCCCCATCTTTATGATGGCCGCAATAAGACGTTCTTCTTTGCTGCTGGACAGTGGGATCGTTTTTCCGCCGGCGCAGACCAGGCACAATTCAGCAATGTCCCAACGGCACAAGGTGTCGCGGTGCTCCAAGGTCTGGCAGCGAAGTGTCCCAACGTCGCTCTCTACCTAAACTCCTTGCAGGGACTCACCGCGCCGACCGCTTCGGGAGCGATCGATATCTCCCTTCCAGCAACCGTTTTCAACTCGACTGGGTCCTGCAATGGCGCGCCTCGCACTGGACTCACTGTACCCATGGGACCGGTCACGCGAACCTTCCCCTCAGTTCAGCTCACGAACAACAATCAGATTCGAATTGACCACAACCCGTCAGACCGCCAATTCATGAGCTTCCGCTGGTACTGGATCGATTTCAATGGTGGAGTAACGGCCGGAACCGCTGGACTCTCTCCGACCTTCGACGCCAGTCAGACCAACCGACAGCTCAGCGGCGCCTTCACTGACACGTATGTGATCTCTTCGCAAACCACGAACGAATTCCGCTTCAGCTACGGACGCGCTCACCTCGACGTTCCTATCCAACCCGGAATAGGCGCGACGCTGCCACGCTTCGTCGTGTCTGGAATCAGTTCATTCGGCACCTCGAGCACCTTCCCCCAGGGACGCGTCTCCAACAACTATCAGTATCAGGACACTATTGGGATGGTTCGCGGGAAACACTCCATCCGTACCGGAGTGGAATTCTTGCGGCAATTGGCGAAGCAGTCGGCGCCGATCAATAGCCGGTCCATCATGACCTACAACCCAAGCACCGGTGTGGAAGCGTTCGCGAACTTCATCGACGATTTCTCCGGCGATCAAGGCAATATCGCGAAGCAGTTCGGCAGCCCGATCTATCGTCCAAACCTGTTCCGCTGGTCTTTGTTCGTGCAGGACAGCTGGCAATTGGCTCCGACCTTCACGCTCAATGCTGGAGTGCGCTACGAGAATTTCGGGCAGCCAGCTAACATCTTCCCCTTCCCGGCCTACTCGGGAGACGATCCCGCGAAGTTCACAGTGCCGAGCAAGGTCCATTCACCCAACAAGAACTTTGGACCATCGCTGGGATTTGCCTGGAGCCCGCAAAGCGGTCCCCTGGCTTGGCACGGCGGCACCGGCAAGACCGTCGTTCGTGGGGGTTATCAGCTCACCTATGACACGTTCTTCAACAATCTGTTGTCGAACATGGCCGCTGGTGCTCCGAATAACCCGGCGAACTTACCCATTATTGGCGCTCAGAGTGCCTCGGCTCCTCGCGGGCTGGCTGGACTGAACCAGACTCTGCTGCCCACGGTTACGGTCGGACCGCTGAACCCCCTGGCCGGCAGCTCCAACCAATTTGATCCGAACATCACAAACCCGCGATATAACCATTTCTCTTTGGGCGTTCAAAGAGAAGTAGCGGGCGGGACAGTCATTGATCTTTCGTACGTCGGCGGTCTTGGACGTCATCTCTTCAACAATTTCTCAACTAACCCTTTTCTGCCGAACGCTACCAAGACCTCAACGGGAAGCCGTCTGAATCCGGCTTTCGGGCCGCGCACCATCAGGGCCAGTGAAGCCACTTCCAACTATCATGCGATGCAGCTGGAAGTCCGTAACCACCTGATCCCAACGCTGGTGGGTGGATTTGAGTTCCGCAGCGCCTATACCTGGTCGCGAAACATGGACGAGACCAGCGAAGTCTTCGTGACTAACAATCAGAACAGCTCGAACCCGGCGGTAAATCCCTTTATCTTCCCGAATGGCTTGCGCGCCGACTATGGCCCGTCAGACAACGACCGCCGTCATGTTTGGCAGACAACGGCCGTGTGGCAGGTACGGGGGCCAAAGACCGGAATTCTGGGACAGGCTTTTGGCGGATGGACTTTGGCCACCATCATCCCGGTCTCCTCAGGTCAGCCGTACACGGTGATCAATGGTACCGACCGCGATCTTGATGGTTCCCTGGCCGGCGATCGTCCAGAAGTAGGCAATTGGAATGCGCCATTTAACTCCAGGGCAAAGATCAGCACCACTTGCAGCACGGGTCTGATCAATCCTGATACGGGGGCGTGTGTGACGACAAACGATGTGCGCTGGATCCAGGTTGCAGCTTACAACCCCAACAGCCCGCGTACTGGCCGCCGGAACTCCCTCTACACCGACGGTTCCGTGACCATGCATTTGAACATTCTCAAGAACTTTAAGATCACCGAGAGGGTCGGCCTGGAGTATCGGGCCGAGATCTTCAATCTTCTGAACAACCAGAACTTCAACTTTGCGCCGTTCCTCAGCGGAGGAGCCTCCACCGTCATCGTTCGCGACGCAGCCAAGGGGAACTTCCTGAATTTCAGCAATGGCGATGGCTCGGAGACCAACGCCACGCTGACGCAGCGCAATATGCGAATGGGCCTCAAGCTCAGTTTCTAATCTGTTGAATGCGGGATCGGGATGTTCTCCGATCCCGCAACATTTCTAAACGGTTTCCACACAGCCCTTCCTGTTCTGGTCAAGAAAAATGCATCTAACCGGATGCATGCGTGTGACCGACCGTACTATCTTCCCTGAGTCGCACAGTCTCACCGAAGCGCTCGAACAGATTGCTAACGAGATCGGCACCAGGCCGCTCTCGACGTATCGCATTCAGTTCCACAATGGATTCAAGCTCGAGCAAGCACGGGAGCTCGTCGACTACCTGCACGATCTTGGTGTCTCACACCTCTATTCGTCTCCATTTCTCGAGGCGCGCGCCGGCAGCATGCACGGCTACGACATCATCAATCACGAGCGTCTGAACCCCGAAGTCGGCACAGAAGAAGAACTGCACGCGCTGGTCCGCGACCTGAACGCGCGCGGCATGTCGATCGTGCTCGATATCGTGCCCAATCACATGGGAGTGAGCACCAGCACGCCGTGGTGGCGGGATGTGCTCCAGCATGGACGCACCTCGAATTATGCGGACTTCTTCGATATCGATTGGAATCCGCTCAAACCGGAGCTGCACAACAAGCTTCTGCTGCCGGTGCTCGGCGGTCAGTATGGCGACGAACTCGAACAGGGTCATTTGCAGGTCGTCAACAAAGATGACGAATTCGTGATCAAATATTACGACCACGAATTCCCCCTCGATCCGCAGACACTCCCTTTGATCTTCGAAGGACTTGGGCCACTCCCGAATGGGGAAGCCTCCGCGAACGGAGACCTGCAGAAATTCTCGGGGATCATTGAGCAGCTCCGGACCCTGCCGCAACATAGCAGTACCGATCCGGAACAGCGAAACGAACGAAGTGGCGCCTGGGAGAAGTTACGCCCACGCTGGCAAGCACTTCTCCAGGAATCGCCCACCGTGAAGGAACTTGCCGGGCGCGCTCTTGAGCACATCAACGGCAGGGCCGGGGATCCGCGCAGCTTCGATCTGCTGCATCTGCTGCTTGAACTTCAGGTGTACCGGCTTGCACACTGGCGCGTCTCAGGCGAGGAGATCAATTACCGCCGATTCTTTGATATTAACGACCTGGTCGGGCTGCGCATGGAAAACCCGCAGGTCTTCACTGCTACCCACCGCATGCTCCGCCGATTATTCGCAGAGAAGATGATCACCGGCGTCCGCGTGGATCACTGCGATGGCATGCTGAATCCACGACAATATCTGATTCGCCTGCAGCTGCTTTACTCCGATGCTCGCGTAAACGGCCCAGAGCCGGTTGACCCTGTCGGCGAAAACGGCATTTCCTTGGAAATACAGCAAACCCTCGCACAACACGACTGGCTGGAAAGAAAGCATCCGCTGTATGTGGTGGTCGAGAAAATCCTCGAGCCTGGCGAGGAACTGGCGAAAGAGTGGCCGGTCGACGGCACCAGCGGATATGAATTCAACAATCTGGTAAACGGCATCTTCCTCAATCAGGAGAGCGAACGTGCCTTTACCCGCATTTACCTGCGCTGCGTTGGGCAGATCGCGGATGTCGACACGCTGATTTACCAAAGCAAGAAACTGATCATGCACACGGCGCTGGCCAGTGAGGTGAACGTACTTACGCACCTGCTTGGCGAACTCTCCTCCAGCGACCGCCGCGCCCGCGACTTCACGCTCAAGACTCTGCGCGACAGTATCCGTGAAACCATCGCTTGCTTCCCGGTTTACCGCTCTTACATCGATGAACGCGGCGAGTACACTGCGCGCGACCGGGAATATGTGCAGGTTGCGATCCGCAAGGCTAAGCGTCTGAATCCTGGAATGTCGGATCGAGTCTTTGATTTCCTGCACGACACCCTCCTGCTGAAGGGAGGGCGGCTCGACGAAATCATGTATCGGCGACGTCTTTACTTCGCTCTGAAGTTCCAGCAACTCACCGGACCGGTGATGGCCAAAGGCCTGGAGGATACCGTTTGTTACGTTTACAACCGGTTTGTCTCGGTGAATGAAGTGGGAGGCACACCAAAGCAATTTGGCATGAGTCTGGCTGCGTTCCATTCCGAAAACAGGAAACGGGCGGAGCGCTGGCCAACCTCGATGTTGGCCACTTCCACGCACGATACGAAGCGCAGCGAGGATGTTCGCGCGCGGCTCAACGTACTCTCGGAGATGCCGAAGCTGTGGTCAGCCTTTGTAATGCGAGCTCGCCGCCTGAACCGCAACAAGAAAATCACCATCAGCGATGGCCGCGTTGTCCCGGATGGAAATGAAGAATATTTGCTGTACCAGACGCTGGTTGGGATATGGGGCTTCAGCCGCGATGTAAAAGATCGAGCCGAGATCGTGAAGCGCGTGCAGGAGTACATGACCAAAGCGGTACACGAAGCCAAAGTAAACCTGAGCTGGGTAAATCCAAATCCGGAGTACGTGGAAGCGCTGCGCAAGTTCGTGTCGCGCATAATCACAGGGCGGCCACGCGCCAGAAACTTCGTCTTTTTCCTCGAAGAGCTCGTGCAGTCTATCGGATTATTCGGCGCAATGAACTCATTGGCACAGACGACGCTCAAGCTGATGGCTCCGGGCAATCCCGACATCTACCAGGGAACCGAGCTGTGGGATTTCAGTCTGGTGGATCCTGACAATCGTCGCCCAGTGGACTTCGGCCTACGGCGCAAGCTGCTCTCTGAGCTGCGCAGAAGCGTCGATCCTGTTGAGTTATGCAAAGAGCTGCTGGCCAATTACGAGGATGGTCGAATCAAGCTCTGGCTGACCATGCGCGGCCTTGAATTCCGTCGTGAGCACCCGGACTTGTTCCGTCTAGGAACTTACATTCCGCTTGAAGCTACAAGTCTCAATCAGCACGTCTGCGCCTTCGCTCGCGTGCTGGAGCATGAAGGAAATTCGGAGTTTGCCATCGTCGCTGCCCCCCGTTTCTCGTACACCCTGACAGGCGGCAAGATTCAGCCGCCGATCGGGGAGCTCTGGGGAGACGCGGCAATCAGCCTCTCCGTCCAGGCTCCCGCAGAGTTTGAGAACATCTTCACTGGCGAACGAGTGCAGGCTAAGAATGGAACTATCTTATGTCGGGAGTTGCTCAGCAGCTTTCCCATGTGCGTCTTGAAAGCAACTAGTTCCGGTGCTTAGACACTTGGAGACACACTTCCTGCATGCACGTCCAAATTAGGGTACTAATATAGCTGACTGACCGCACCACTACAGGTTGTGGTTCTCGTCTCTTGATTCATCCAGCGAAAATATTTGTGTGGTGGCTATTCAGGGATACCGATTGCTAGGTCCGACTCCGA